>JBDTRM010000033.1:0-49645 GCA_039931675.1 Bacteroidia bacterium
ATAAACAAAAAACTCTGGAATGATAAAACGAAAGTTCATATCAACTCTGAGTTTTATAACAATAAAGAATTTAAGCGCACAAAAAATTCTTTGAATAAAATTGAGTTGGATGCATTAGGTGATTTGAAAGGCAAAAGTGTTTTGCATTTACAATGTCACTTCGGGCAGGATACGCTTTCGCTGCAATATTTGGGTGCACAATGCACTGGTGTTGATTTATCTGATGAAGCCATAAAATATGCACGTGAGTTGAATGATGAATTAAAATTAAATGCAGAATTTATTTGCTGTGATATTTATGATTTGAAAAATCATCTTGATAAAAAATTTGATATTGTTTTTACTTCTTACGGCACTATCGGTTGGTTGCCTGATATGGACAAGTGGGCAGATATTGTTTCGCATTTTTTAAAACCAGGTGGAATGTTTTTAATAGTTGATTTTCATCCTGTAATGTGGATGTTTGATAATGATTTTAAATTTTTTCAATACTCCTATTTTAATCTTGAACCTATTGTTGAAGAATTGGAAGGCACTTATGCTGATAGAAATGCAGAAATAAAAAATAAAGAAGTGGGCTGGAATCATAATTTAAGTGAAGTGCTCAATGCCTTGCTTGGAAAAGGTTTGCAGTTAATTGAATTCAACGAGTACGATTATTCCAATTACAATTGTTTTAAAAACATGGTTGAAATTGAAAAAGGAAAATTTCAGATTGCAGGGCTTGAAAATAAATTGCCGATGATGTATTCGATCAAGATGGTTAAAAACAAATAGTTTGACGCGGAAAAGCCCTCGGAGGGTTTGCCGGCACACGCGGCTGCCAAACCCTCCGAGGGCTATTTTGCCGATAATGTATTTGATTAAAATGATTAAGAACAAATAGCAACTGTTTTTTAAACAAATCAATTTTTCGAATTGATAATTTCTTTAATTTCATTGCGAGGCTCTGATTCAATAGTTATAAAATCAGGAAGCCAATTTCTATACTTAAATCTTAAACTGTGAAATTATTGTCAACATAAAACTTTCACAAAAATATCACATATCGCAATCAATCACTTTACTACTTTGCGCACCCTAAAATAAAAATGATGAAAACGTTTATTGCTATATCAATTCTTTCTGCCATTGTCTTTAATGTGGCAACTGCACAACAGATCAAATATCCTGTTACAAAAAAAGTTGCTCAAACCGACACATACTTTGAAACCAAGGTAGAAGATCCTTATCGCTGGCTCGAAGATGATAATGCAGCCGAAACCAAAGATTGGGTACAACAGGAAAATAAGGTAACACAGGATTATCTTGCACAGATACCTTTTCGCGACAGCTTAAAAGCCCGTATGCAAAAAATCTGGAGCTTTCCGCGATATAAACCAACATTTAAAGCCGGTACTGTGTATTTTTATTTTCGAAACAGCGGATTACAAAACCAGGATGTCCTTTTTTATAAGAAAGGTTTGGATTTTGTAGGCATGCAATTTCTTGATCCAAATAGTGTTGATTCGAATGGTACTGTTTCAGTCAGTAATGTAAAGGGCGCTAAGGATGGGTCTTTTATCGCTTTCTTCGTTTCACGCGCAGGCAGCGACTGGCAGCAGATTCGTGTTAAAGAAGTAAAGAAAGCGCGAACGTTGACTGATTCATGCGACTGGGTTAAGTTCAGCAACATTGCATGGAAAGATCATGGCTTTTATTACTCGCGTTATGATGCGCCAAAGACAGGAAGTGAACTCACCAATAAAAATGAATATCACAAAATTTATTATCACACGATAGCAACCTCACAAAGTGCTGATCAACTTGTTTTCCAGGACAAGGCAAGTCCGCAAAAAACGCTTACTGCACAAACAACTTCTGATGAAAAATTTCTGATCATAAGCGGTTCTACCGGTACAAGCGGAAATGAAATCATTATTAAAAATCTGTCAGATTCATTATCCGAATTTGTTCAACTGATAAAAGGTTTCAACTACGACTATGATGTGATTGATAACATAGGCAATAAACTCTTGATTAAAACCAATGACGGTGCGCCAAAAGGACGAGTGGTTTTAGTGGATGTAAAAAACAGTGATAAAAAATTATGGCAAACCATTATACCTGAAAGTGCTGATGTATTGCAAAGCATAACACTTGCAGGAGGAAAAATGATCGCTCACTACATGCACGATGCTTACAGCCAGTTAAAGACTTTTGATATGGCCGGTAAATTTGTCCGCGATATCAAACTCCCCGGCTATTGCACTGTGGATGCGGTAGCAGGTGATAAAAATGATAGTATAGCTTTTTATTCATTGAGTTCATTTACACAGCCGCCAACTATTTATATGTACTTTGTAAAAACCGGCCATAGCCAGGTTGATGGTTATGATCCATCATCAAAAATGGATTTTAAAAAGAACGATTATGAAACCAAGCAAGTGTGGTACACCAGTAAGGACGGAACAAAAATTCCGATGTTCATAGTGAAAAAAAAGGGAATGGTTTTAACGGGTGAAATTCCCACTTTGCTATTTGGTTACGGAGGTTTCAACATCAGTAAAACTCCTGAGTTCAAACCTGAACGACTTGCATTTTTAGAGCAAGGTGGAATCTTTGCAATGCCTAACATACGCGGTGGTGGTGAGTATGGCGAGGCATGGCATAAAGCGGGAACTAAACTGAAAAAGCAAAATGTATTTGATGATTTTATTGCTGCTGCTGAATTTTTAATTGCAAATAAATACACAAATCCTGAGAAGCTCGCTATAAGCGGGCGTTCAAATGGTGGATTGCTGATCGGTGCATGTATGACGCAACGGCCTGATTTGTTTAAAGTTGCATTGCCGGCAGTGGGTGTAATGGATATGTTACGCTATCAGAAATTTACAATCGGCTGGGCATGGGCAAGTGATTTCGGAACGAGCGAAAACAAAAAAGAATTTGAAGCGATATATAAATATTCGCCATTGCATAATCTTAAACAAGGCGTGAAATATCCTGCAACCTTAATCACAACAGGCGATCATGATGACCGTGTAGTGCCTGCTCACTCATTCAAATTTGCAGCAACGTTGCAGGAAAAAAATGACGGCACTAACCCAACACTTATACGCATAGATACAAATGCCGGGCATGGCAGCGGCAAACCAACTTCAAAATTAATTGATGAACAGGCTGATGTATTTTCATTTATGATGTATAATTTGGGAATGGAGGTGAAGTGAAATTATGAATGATGAATTTTGAATTTTGAATGATGAATGATGAATTGTAAATATGGTACGTATGGTTGGTGTTTTTTTCACCAACCATTGACAGCACTTAATGATTATTGCTCCCGGTGGTTGGTGAAAAAAACACCAACCACAAGTTGAATTCGATATTCAATTATTCATCAGTTCTGAATTCAAAATCTAAAATTCTATTCTTTAAACTAAGATTAACCTTAGCTACACAATTTTATCCTTACCTTCATGTTTTAATTCAAGGATTTCTTATCGTATTAAAATGAAAAAAATATTTCTGATTTGTTTTTTAATGATGGCTGTAATTGCAGCAAAAGCTACTTACATTCTGATACCCATGGATGATTCGCAAAAAAATCATCTTAAAGCTTATGGCATCGCTTATTGGGTTTTAAAGCAGGATGTGGATGTAACATGGTTACTCAATTACCGTGGCGGCAGTTTTATGATTAAAGATATTGCTGCCATTGAAAACGAGTGTAAAATACGTGGTGTTTCTTTTAATGTTATTGCTGATGGGCAAGCAGATGGCATCATCCAGGAAATTTCAAATCCCGAAGTGAACATGGACATTGTTAAATTGCAAAAGGCTCCCAAGGTTGCTGTGTATTCACCGAAAAATAAATTGCCGTGGGATGATGCAGTTACACTTGTTTTAAAGTATGCCGAAATTCCTTATGAGGTAGTTTATGATGAAGAGATTGTACAAGGCAAATTACCTTTATATGATTGGCTGCATTTGCATCACGAAGATTTTACCGGGCAGTATGGTAAGTTTTACTCTATGTATCGCAACGCACCGTGGTACCAGGAACAGGTTAGAACTGATGAGGCTATGGCAAAAAAATTAGGGTTCACGAAAGTTTCATTATTGAAATTAGATGTGGCGCAAAAGATTCGTGATTTTACGTCTGGTGGTGGGTTTTTATTTACCATGTGTTCGGGCACCGACTCTTATGATATTGCACTTGCAGCTGCCGGACTTGACATTTGCGATCGCGTTTATGATGGTGATGGAACAACTCCTGATTATAATAACAAGTTGAACTATGATAACACATTTGCTTTTCAGAATTTCAAACTGCGAACCAACCCGATGGAATATGAGTTTTCTGATATTGATGTAAACCCGCTGCAGCGTGGGGTTTCGCGCCAGAGTGATGTTTTCACCCTATTCGATTTTTCTGCAAAATGGGACCAGGTGCCCACCATGCTTTGCCAGGATCATGAGCAGGTGATTGCAGGATTCATGGGACAAACAACGGCTTTTGATGAAAAGTTTATCAAAAGCAATGTCATCATCATGGGCGAAAATAAAGCCGGTGGTTTTGCAAAATACATACATGGCGAATACGGCAAAGGCACATGGACTTTTTATGGTGGCCACGATCCCGAAGATTATCAACACATGGTTGGCGATCCTCCAACTGATTTAAGTCTTCATCCAAACTCAGCAGGTTATCGTTTAATTTTAAACAACATTTTGTTTCCTGCAGCTAAGAAGAAAAAACAGAAGACGTGAGAAATGTCATGTCAAACCTCCGAGGTTTCAAAAACCTCGGGGGTTTATTTTTTTAAAAATAAGTCTCCCAAACTTCCCCTGCAAACAGCTTCCCGAATTTCGCAACAGCGCTTAATGACTCTTTGTTATTGTCGGCATGTAATGCTTTCATGGTTTGTAGTTGTTTCAAAAAATCGCCAATGGCAATTTTTAAAATTCCTTTTCCTTTAACAGCACTCTTATCATCTGCGCCTTCATATACAGTTATAAAAAGTGTTGTTGTATCAGCCCATAAATCAAAGCCTTTATCATCTCTTATGTCCTTATAACCGTAAAAGAAATAAGAAGCGCCTTCGTAAGTTCTCAACTGCATGGCATATTTCATCAGTTTTGTTTTTGCTTTGCTTTCATCTTTAACAAACAAATTAAAAACCCCGTCATTAACGGTAATGGGATGTTTGGAGAGTGCCGGGCAATTAACCGTTCCGATCATCTCGGCACGGTGGCTGCTGTCTGAATCACAAGCTTCAATATCCTGCGATTGAATGGTCAAAGTAAAATCAAAGGGAGAGTTATTTTTTTCTCCATCATCATATCCTTTTTTATAATCTGCCTTTTCATTAAGTGAAATAAAACCGCGCATGGTTTCAGTAAATGTAACCCCGGCTTCATATTCCTTAAGTGGTGATTGCGTTACAGGATTGAAATCATAACTCAACGTTTTTTTGTTGGCTTCAATAATGAGTTTGCAATTACGCTCACTCACAGCAGAAATGGTAAGCAACGGATTAGTTCCCAACGGACGCGGAATAATTGCACCATCCATAACATACAAACCCTCGTGCAATTCAGTGCCTGTTGCTTTGCTATACACCTGCCCGATATGATTGGTTACACTTGCTGCTGCATCATCACCCATTACGCAACCACCAAGAGGATGCACTGTTACCAAATCATAATTGAATTCTTTATTCCATTGTGGATTTGGCATGTAAGTGCCACCAAGGGCTGTCGTTGCATCTCTTAATTTTCCATTTACCTTTTCAAAAATTTTCTGCCTGCCTACATCAGGCCAGCTTATTTCTAATCGGTTATTTTCCATACTCATAGTACCATTGCCATCGTCATGTGTCATCACGAGATAAACCTGAGTATTGTTCAGTGCACCATGATACGGGCCTCTCATCATGCTCAATGCCTCACGTTTCTTTTCATCAACCCAATCTTGCCAACCTTCATCAGTATCCTTACCCATAAACTTAGAAAGAGAAATAAAGGTGGAAGTGAGTATCGGGGCAATCGGTCCCGGAATACTTCCTTCTTCCAATGTCATTCCATCTTCGAGCACATCCCTTTTGCGCATGTCAATTATTGAAGTGATGCAAGGTCCAACAGGTTCCTTATCTTTATCATTATAATGTTTTCCCAAACCAATGCCGTTCATTTTCACATCGTTGTTGTAGCCAAAACCAAGCACATCACCATTGCCTGTAAAATGTTTTCCTAACGCGGGCGATACACTCAAACCATTTTCACGCGAGCGCAATAAAATTTCTGTACTGCCTAATGCTCCTGCTGAAATAATTACATTATCTGCAGTTATGCAAAGAGGTGGTGCATCAAATTTTTCACGGCCTACATTGTAAACGTTAAAGTAAACAAGCCACTTATTATTTTTACGCTCAACATACTGCACGCCTGTTTCACAAAAAATCTCTGCTCCATTATTTACTGCATCCGGAAGGTAATTCATTATCAAAGTATTCTTTGCATGATGATTACAACCGGTTACACAATCGCCACAGTTATTACATTTATGTTGTTCAACACCAACATGATTTGGTTGGTTATCATATTCGAAATTCACATTAATATCAAGGTACCTGAATTCCTCTTTCATTGCTTTCGCTGAAACTTTCATTCCTTTTGCTTTCGCCAATTCGGGAAAACCCGGTTTGCCTTCAGGATACGGAGAAGGCTTCAACATTGTACGTGCTTTATCATAACCTTCTTTCAGCGTTTGCATATTATTTCTGATAGCAGAAGGCCAACGTGCATCTTCAAAAACACGTGGCTCAGGTTCAATAGAAACATTTGCGTTTACGTTAGAGGTTCCGCCTAAAGCGCAGCCTTTAAACACACTCATTTCCTTACCCATGTAAAACTCATACAAACCGGTTTTGCTTCCGATATGTTTTTTATCAGTATTCACCTGCATTTCTTTTGCAGCATCATCCAGATCCCATGGATACTCACCGGGGCGAAATTCTTTTCCTTTTTCAAGCAAGCATACCTGCATACCTGCGCGCGATAACCGCGAAGCGGCAATGCTTCCGCCATAACCTGAACCGATAATGATAAATTGATAATGCGACTTAAGCGCAGTAATTGGTTTTGAAAGACGTTTCATATTTTAATTATTTTTGATGATGATGGGTGTTTCTATTAAATGGCATTGAGGTAATGCCCCTTCAAATTTTAAATTTTCTCCATCGCCTGATTGTTTCCAATCTGTAGTTACTTTATCAATCCCGACAGGATAAATTGTTACCTGGTCTTTTGTAATATGTATGCGAAGAAAATTTTTATAATGCTGATATGCTAATGACGAAAATGCTTCATCGAGATGCACTTTCAAAACATAAATGCTGAACCACAAATACACACCAAAAATAAACGCTCCGAATATTCCACTGCAAACAGCAGCAACAATGGTAGTTGAAATAATCAATCGCATCTGATGAGTATCGCCAAATACATTATGGAATATTTTCGAAAACAGGTAAATCCAAAGCAACAAATTGATCCATTGAATAATTCCATGCGGCAGGCCGAGCCACCAATTTAAATATTTAATGCGCTTTACATCGGTAAATGACATACAACCAAAAATAAGGATTGCACTTATTAAAATGAAAAGTGGGTTATGAATCAATGTGGTAAAAATAAGTGAGACCGAGGCACTCATGTTTTCTTTAACAGCAAGTTGTTCAATAAATGTTCCGTTGTTGTCATAGTAAGTGGTGCCTTGTAAAACCCAGGTTAAAAGCAACTGAAGAGTAGAAAGAAAAAACACAAACTGTTTACTTAAAAGCGGAAAAGCAAAATTTTTCCATGAAAGTTTGCGAGAAACATTTTTCGCAGGAAACACCCCTTTTAACTCAGGTTCGTTTTTCATTTTCGTTTTTTGAAATGAAAATTCCACATCATCCAACTTTGTTAATTTATCAGGCAACAGGTGTGTGGGATGAAGAAATGCGCCACCTCCACCTGCTGTAATGAGATGATTTATATAACCGTCCTTTTCTTCATCATAATGAGAGTAATGATGCAAATCGCCAGTTAAGGTAGCCACCAGTTTAAACTTTTTTCCGATTAAATTATAAGCATCATCGGTTATATATAACTTTTCAAAATATTTCAATCGTTTATAAGATTCGTTATCATCATACATCTGATGATAAACCCAGGCAGGTTCAGCAGTGCACAGAATTACTTTATCACCATCTTTCATTTTATTCTTTGCAATGTTTTGAAAATATTCTTTCTGTGGCTGATCAATGTCAGAGTTGAGCTGCACATCGGTTCCGAATAACCAATAGTTATACGGAAGCTCGATAGCAAAATAACTTCGCTTCTGCATGGTTTGCCAGTTGCCAATGCGCCTGTTCTGACAAAAGAGTTTTATAAAATTACTTAATCCGTCATACCAATCGTGATTGCCGGGTATTGCAAACATTTTAGGCCGGTCATTTTCTTCAATAGTATCTTTATCAGGATTAGCAGCGCGAAATGGGGTTTTAAAGCGGGTTTCATATTCACTCATTTCAGGTGTAGGATAAACCTGGTCTCCTCCAAAAACTATAATGTTTCCAGGTTGAGTAACAACACCATTTTTATAATATTCACTCGCATCATCCTGGGTGGAGCTTTCATAATCCGGTTTTAATGCAAGTTTTAAATTCTGCTCTGAAACCAAACGCGCAACTGAATAAGTAGAATTAAAACCATCACCTGTATCAGAAACATAGTCAATCCAAAATTCACTGTTATTACCAAAGCTGAAAGAATCATCACTTGAACTAAGGGCAGCCTGCAACTCGCGCTTATCAGCATAATGACCAAACTCGCCTGATATTACAGCCTTCAAACCGGTTGATGCCAATTGCTTTGCATCATACCAGTTAACCATTTTGTGTTGCGCATATTTTTTTTCTGAACTCATAGATTTAGCTTTTATTGGTAGAGTCTTTTAAGAATAACAAATTTTTCATTGAGCTTTCTCCACCACCCACTGTTGGTGCTTATATGAATAAAAAGTATATTTTTTATCCGCCACCATGCTTTTTGTTTTAATGTAAATGAAACAGGTTTTGGTAATTTTTCATTCGAGATGATGCAACTGCATTTTTTAAATTCCATTCCAAGTAATAAATCATATTCACTGTTCAATCTCAATTTACATTGCAAATGAAAAGTTTCATTCTCAAAAATAAAATCTCCATAATAATGCAAAAGATTTTCTACAGTATTAACTGTTACCGTATTGTTGAAAGTTGAGATACGGTATTCATTATTGTCAAAAGATAATGAAGCGTAGGCTCGGGGAAGTAACTCATTATTGATTAAACGGAAATTGAAATTGATATGAAAAGAAAAATCAGTTGGCTTTAAGTTCCATTCCATCCTACCATTAAACAATGACCTGAAATTAAATGAAACCCCAGGCTCTTTCATGAGTGATGCTTTGTAATCAGGTGCCACTCCCCTATCTGATTTGTTTCTCAAATACGATTTTGCATCAGCATAACCACGATTGATTAATTCATCAACATTAATTTTATTCAACATTAAATCGGGGTCAAGCGGTAAAGGAAATTCAGGTTTAATAACGTGCAGGATTACTTTTCCACTTTCACCTTCACCTTCTCTTTCACTATTTATTTTATTTATCTCCTCTAACTCCAATAATAAACCGCCATTAGCACTAATCTCAATCATTTGTACATATTGGTTGAAACTTCCGTTTAAAAATTCATGCGAGTTGCCGATAGCCCACACTAACCATATTTCTTTAGCATTTCTTTTTAACGCTTCCATAATATTTGCGTCCTTAATCCACACAGCATCTGTAAACCAATCGCCATTAATTTTAACGGCAGGCATGAATATGGGCAACGACATTCCTGCAACTAAATGCTGGAGGGTTACATTACCTGCATTAAAAACTTCAATTGTCTTCTTTGAAAAATTGCAAACATTAAATGTTGCATCAATATTTCTATTCGCATTAATTTTCGCAACATCAATACCAAGTGTAGGATAAACTTTATTGATAATGCCGTCAGCGCTTCCAAATGCAGCAAAAGTATTTTTTGAAAAATAGCTTTTAACAGGCATAAGAGATGAAAAATTGTTCACGTTAACTCTTCGCCAGCGTGTAGCCATTTCCTTTGGTTCAATTGATGAACATAACATGGCGGTATTGAAAATCCCGCCTGATGTGCCGTCAAAATGATTGAAACTTAGTCCTTCTTCTTCGAGTGCAATGAGGACACCTGCCTGGTAAGAAAGCCGAGCACCGCCACCTGCAAGTATCAGCGACCTGCGGATGCCCGGGTTATTTTTTTCTGCAATTATGCTTTTAGCTGATGACATTTTCTTTTACAAGTTTGCGTGAATAGAAAAAAATTGTCACCACTCCAACCAATTCAAATCCCCCAAAAAAAAACATCAATCCACTTGGCAGACCATCAAATATTATTGAAGTTACTCTTGCCAAAATTCCCGAACTCATTATGATAAGAAAAAGTATATTGAATTTTTTTTCAGTGAAAATATTTTTGACAAACAATACTGCGAACAATCCGAAACCTAATTCAATAGCTCTTAAAAATCTGTACTGGCTTAGCATGTTAATACGCTCATAATCAGGTAATGCTTGTGTATCAAAATGAAATAAAAGACGATAATCAAAATATGGATTTAAAAACGCACCCCAAAATCCGGCAAGGATAACTGTTCCTATATAGCCGTAATAAAAAAAGTAATTAGCGAATTTCATTGCTTTTCAATATTCTTAAATAATAAAAAAACAATATGCCTGATAATAAATCAAAGCTTGCAACACCGGCTGCAAGTGCTATAAATACTCCTTTATATATTCCGATAAAAACAGCAACTGATGCTCCCAGCTTTTGCAATCCCGACCAAATTACAGCAACACGATTATCTTCTTCATTGTATAAGACATGAATCATCATTCCACCAAACAAAAACATAAACATTCCGATAGTTGCGAATAGTTGTTTGGTTGTTTCATCTATCTCTGCACCAACAAAATTTAAAACATAAGCAGGAACAATAACCTGCATTGCACCTGAAAGTAATGTGGTAACAGAAATCAACAGCAATATAATTCTTATAAATTTTTTCATTCTATTATCAAAATTTTTGTGCCTTTGCAATAAAATAATACAGCGTAATTCCCCACATAACAGCGAGAATATAAAATCTCACGTCATTAAGAAACATCCACTGATTAAGAAGCTCATGTAATTTAACTTCATCAGTAACACCTGCTTTAAATTGGTTGTTGATATCTTCAATCCATTTTTGTTGAGTTATAACAGGAGCTAATAATCCTGGTATCCAAGCCAACGGAACCCAACGAAACTTTGTCTTCCATTCTGTGATCAACATGATGACTAAGCATACTGACATAATAGGAATAGAGACAAAAAAATATCTTGTTGCCGTATCTGTTTGCGGTATAATGGCATCGTAATAATTATTTACATGCAATATGTGCGGATAGTTGGGGAAGAAGAAAAAATGTAACGTAAAGAACATACCGAGATAAACTGAAGAACAAAAAAAGATATACGAGTTATTAATATTGAGAAGGATTTCTTTGATTTTCATAATGGTGTTGTTTTGAGTTTGAGAAAATTAAATTTTAAATTTTTCATAATCAGTAATTGATGGGGCAGGTAACCAGTCTTCATTCAATCCAAGATTGAAAACACTTTCAAAACCTTCGGGTGTAACTTTTTCGGGCTGTTTATCATAAGTCATAAACCAGCACTCAAAGTAATCATCAAGCACACCATTGGCCTCAGGCATATAAAGCGTGAAAAAGGGTTTGCTTTCAATTTTTAAATCTTTCAGAAATTTAGTTCGCGGATGGTCGCCTATGAACAAACGGCCAGTTGCTTTTTTTCCAAACTTAATTCCCGCCTTTGATTTAAAATGAATGTAAGAAGCCATCAGCATATTTCTGAAATGACTGTAATTAGTTGCGCTTATGTTGATTGGAAAATTTGTCTTCTGCGGCTTATCAATTTCAATACGAAAAGCAAATTGACCATCTTTTTCATATTGACAACTTACCTGAGTATCGGTAATTATAAAATCAAGATTCGCTTTATGCTTTGGCATTCCCCAAATTCCTTTCCCTCCTTTTACTGAAACTTCTGAACTAACAGGCAGGTCTAAAATAAACTGACCTGTTTTATACGTTTTCATCATCAATGCAGGAAGTAATGCAGGCGCAGGTTTGCTGCCATGTGTTACAGCTAATGCCAAACTGTATTCAATATACTTACCAATAGTTGTGTGGCGATAATCAATCACTGTAACCATAAAAACAGCTTTGCCACCAAGCACCTTAACGGGATGCAATTCATTGCCGGGCAACATTGATTTTGCTTTTTCGTAATCGCATAAAAATCCCGCCATTATAGCCGGGGATTTTGTTGCATTAACAGGTAACTTAAACGTTATACCATCAACCATAGCATAACGACCTTCGTAATTTTGAATTCTTTTTGGAACTGACATAATAATGTAGGTTTAATGTAACAGTTATAAATAATGCATAAAATCAACTCACACATTCAACTCATCAATCATAACAGGGAAAATATCTTTATGCGCATTTTTTCCAAGAAATATATCCAAGTGACTGTATGTATCGTACAAATACAATTTATGATAACCGGGTTTTAGTTTATTGAAATACTCGAATGAATTTTCCTGACTTTCACTTTTAAAACACTTATTAAGCTTGCCTGCAAAAAAAATAAAGCGAGCATCGGTTGCAGGTTTCGAATCAGCATAGTGTTTTGATTTATCAACAGAAACCAGTGAACCATAATGGACACCTTTTCTTATATGCCTGAAAAATGCAATTGGCACAGGACCAAATTCATTTCTTATCCATTCCTTAGTTTCATCACTCAAATTATTTAATTCCCACAAAGCCGGAAAGCCAGCACCGTAAGTAAAGCTTACAAATTTTCCGACAGTAGTATCTTTTTCATAGTGCGTTGCCAAAACCAAAGCTTTCAAAAATTTTGCACGAAAATCAGGCGCATCATCACCCCAACGTGGATTTAAATAATCTGTGATAGGAGCAACTATTTCAAGTATCACATCCAATTTAACATGCGACCATGCAGGCACTACAGGATGTAAGGAAACTGCATTGGTAACAATTGTTGTTACCTGGGGCACTAAACCTTCAACAGCAGAAATCATAAAACTTGTTGAACCCTGGCAATGAATAATCGCTTTGCAATTTTCAACTCCTGCCACTTCACAAACTTTTTGAATTGCGGCAGGATGGTCGTTTTTTGCAACCACATCTAAGTCCCATTTATTGGCAGGTAACTCAGTACTTGCACGCCAATTTTCAAGAAAAACATCATATCCGGCATCGGCTAACATGTCCAACAAATTAATTTCATTGGGAGGATTAAAAATATTTGCACGAACGCCCGCGCCATGCACCAGCATTAATGCTCCGCGATGCTTTGAGCGATTATGTTTCAATCGCCACAGGTTAAGTTGAAAACCATCAAAGGCTTCAAAAGGAATGATATCAAATGTATGGTTTGGCATAATTGAGTGCCGGTTGTTGTAACCAGGGAGTGTCTGATAACCGACCAAATATATAACAATATCCAACAAGCAACATGAAATATTTAAAGGTGAAAAATAAAGATGTTTCAATTATTGCACCATTACTTTGAAAATAATTTTCATTTTCACCATTCCAAAAAATAATCAGATGAATAAGAAACAACTATTGAAATTTATTGCGCTAACAATTTTCAGCACTTCGGTTTTTGCATCAGATACAGATGCACAAAACAATCTTTCACAAAACATCGGCAAAGTAAAATCAGTCAAAATACTTAATGAAGGGCTTTCAATCACAACAGAAAATGCACAAGTAATATTGATTTCTTATTTGCCGGATGTAGTTCGAGTGCGCATAGCCCGCAAGTTAGCTGATGACTTTTCTTATGCAGTAATTCAGTACGCAAATAAATATTTTAAGAATTTTGTTGAGACGAAAAATGATATTAAAGTAGAAACCGATTCTTTATACATCACAATTGATAAAAACCCCTTTCGCATCAGTTTTTACAATCGCAAAATGCAATTGCTTAACAGTGATTACACAGCAATGGGAACAACTATGTGGAATGATGAAATCACAACACATAAAAAAATGTTTGCAGATGAGAAATTTATTGGACTTGGTGAAAAGACAGGTGGATTGAATCGCAGAGGCTCATCCTACAACAACTGGAACACAGATAAATTTGCTTACCCCACTGACTTTGATCCCCTGTATAAAACAATTCCCTTTTACATCGGAATTCATGATAGTTTGACTTACGCAATTTTTCTTGACAACTCTTATAAAACAAATTTCAATTTTGGTGCATCTACTGATGAGCAATTTATGAGTTACACTTGCGAGAGCGGTGAAATGAATTATTATTTCTTTGGCTCTGCAACAGTGGCAGGTGTTATTGAAGATTATACATGGCTCACAGGTAGGATGAAAATGCCCCCGCTTTGGAGTATAGGTTATCAGCAGTGCCGCTGGAGTTACATGAGTGATAAGGAAGTATTGAGTGTTGCAAAAACTTTTCGCGAGAAAAAATTTCCATGCGATGTGATTTATAATGACATTGATTATATGGATCGTTATCGTGTGTTTACATGGAGTGATGAAAAGTTTCCAAATCATAAAAACTATATCAAACAATTGAATGACATGAATTTTCATCTTGCTGTAATTATTGATCCTGGTATTGCTGTAGCTGATGATTATACCGTTTCAAAAGATGGACTCGCTAAAAATGTATTCGCAACCTATCCCGATGGGAAACCGCTGATAGCAAACGTTTGGCCCGGGCGATGCAATTTCCCTGATTTCACCAAACCCGCAACACGTACCTGGTGGGAAAATAATTTTAAAGGTTTGGTTGATGATGGTGTGGAAGGTTTCTGGAATGATATGAATGAACCTGCATCATGGGGACAAAGTCTTTCAAATACAGTTGAATTTGATTTTGACGGCCATAAAACAACTATGAAACAAGCGCACAACGTTTATGGCATGCAAATGAGTCGCGCCACTTTTGAAGGCACAAAGCGTTTACTAAACAAAAGACCATTTGTGCTTACCCGTGCAACATACGCAGGAGGTCAGCGTTACTCCGCGGTATGGACAGGCGACAATGATGCTTATGATGACCACATGCTACTTGGTGTACGATTAGTGAATAGCCTTGGACTATGCGGCTTTGCTTTCGCTGGACCTGATATGGGAGGCTTTGCAAATGATGCAACAAAAGATTTGTTTCAGAGGTGGCTTTCAATATGTGTGTTTACACCGTTCTTTCGCAATCACAGCATGATGGGAACCCGCGACAAAGAACCGTGGGCATTAGGTGAATACGTTGAACCTGAAGCTCGCAGGCAAATTGAATTGCGTTACCAACTGCTACCCTATACGTACTGCATGTTTCATGCAGCCGTTGAAACCGGAATACCTGTGGCAAGAAGTCTTGCTTTAAATTATACTAATGATGAAAAAATTTATTATGGTGATTTTGAAAATGAATATTTGTATGGCGATGCTTTTTTAATTGCCCCCTGCAAGAGCACAGAAAAATTTACGAAAGTTCATTTGCCCAAAGGCGAGTGGTATCGTTTTAATGATGATAAGAAATATAAAGGTGATGAAGAAGTAATTGTAGAATCACCCGTAACAAATCTTCCTGTATTTGTAAAAGGAGGTGCTGTAATTCCCATGCAGAGCATTATTCAAAGCACAGCAGAAATGCCTTCTGACACCTTAGTGCTGCAAGTTTATTATGGTCAAACATCCAACACATTTGTTTATTACGAAGATGATGGCAGTAGCTATGATTATGAAAACGGAAATTTTTATAAGCGTGAAATTAAATTTGATGGAGAAAAAAAAACAATAACATTTGAAAAAGCCGAAGGAAGCTACAAAACGAAGTTTAAATATTTTAAGGTGCTATTTCATGGTTTTGATGAAATTCAAAGTATAGCATCATCAGATGGAAATGGCTATTACCTCCTGAAAGGCAATCCTACAAAGGGTTTTGTAAAAAATAACAATCAAATGAATTTTACCGTCACATGGAAATAAATCAAATTATAGGTCTATAGACCTATAATTGCCAATTATAGTACCACAGACCTATAATTGATGATTATAGTACCACTGACCTATAATTTTATATTTTTGAGCAAAATTTTAATATGGCATTACAGGCAGTAATAACAGGCGACATAGTCAACTCATCAGCTATGAGTAAGCAGCAGCGGACTTATATCATAAGCCAGCTAAAAATTTGCTTCGCTGGTTTAAGAAAAAAGAAATTCTTTAGTTTTCAGAAACCGTTTGAAGTTTTCAGAGGAGACAGTTTTCAGGGTATTATTAATCAGCCTGAGCAGGCATTACGAATAGCGATAATTATTCGTGCATTAATTATAAAACTTAATAAGCCACAAAAAAAATCTAAAAGTAAAACAACTAAAGTATCTGTAGTAACTCTTAAAGATGCTGATGTGCGTATTGCAATAGGAATAGGCGAAGTAAATATTAAAGCAAGAAAAGTAGTTGAATCAGATGGCGAGGCTTTTCATAATTCAGGAAAACTTTTGGATGCTATAAAAAATTCAGGTGAGCGGATTATGATTAAAAGTTCAGACAAAATATTGAATGATGAATTAAGTGCAGGCTTTACACTCCTTGATTTTATCATGAGCAAATGGACTCCTCAGCAATGCGAAGCTATCTATGAAATGTTGAATAACAATTACAGCCAGCAACAACTTTCAAGAAAACTGAAAATATCACAACCATCCGTCCATCAGCGATTAAAAATATCAGGCTGGTATTCCGTTGAAAAATTTCTGAATTATTATGAAGCGCATTTAAATCAAAACAAGGTATGAACCCGATTTTTACGTCAGAAGATATTGCTCTTTTGCTCAGGTTGCTTACTGCTCACCTGCTTACTGATTTTGTATTGCAGCCCGGCTCATGGGTAAACGAAAAGAAACTGAATCATGCAAAATCAATCTCACTTTATAAACACACTTTAATTACAGCATTTGTTGCATATCTGTTTCTTGCACAGTGGGCTAACTGGCAAATACCTCTAATCATCTTTATCACACATACTCTCATAGACATCTGGAAAAGTTACCAGGTAGAACGTGTCAGATACTTTATTGCAGACCAGGCGATGCATACAGTGGTGATACTATTTTGCTGGATATGGATAACATCAGGTTTTGATGTATGCTTTACTCCTGTTGAATTTGTTTTAATTAAGCCTTCTTTTTGGGTTTACATCTTTGCTTACCTGGTTACAATTTATCCTTTGGGTTTTTTAATCGGAATGATGGTGAAAAAATTTAAAGTACAACTAAAAAACGAAAATAGTAATCAATCAAGCACAGCAGTAAATGATGAAACCCTTGCTGATGCAGGAAGATGGATTGGAATCTTTGAGCGAATGCTTATTATCACTTTTGTATTGAATGGTCAGTTTGGCGCAATTGGATTTTTAATTGCAGCCAAATCAATACTTCGTTTTAATAATAAGGATGAAGACCGCGCACGAAAAGAAACTGAATATGTTTTGGTGGGAACCCTTATCAGTTATACGTTTTCAATCCTTATTGGATTAATAGCCTCCTGGTTGATTAATAATTTATAATTGAAAAACACAAATTATAGGTCTATAGACCTATAATTGCCAATTATAGTACCACAGACCTATAATTTCAAAAAATTACATCCATCCGTTTAGTTTGTAATATGCAATTGCAACAAATTCGCGCATACAGGTTATTTCCAATTTCAGGTAATTCCAAAAATTGTAACGCAGGTCAATACTGCTTGAAACATCAGGCACGTAAGGCTTTCCACCTATCTCCTTATTGTTATATTTCAAATCAATAAACATTGCATTATCGAAAGCAGCCTCACCTCCTGTATTTAAAAAACCAGCTTTTCTGAAAGCAGCAACAGAGCGATACATATATTCAGGAGAAGTAACTAAAAGCAAATTCTTTTGTTCGATATTACTTATGTAGTCCTTAATCTTTAAAGCTTGTTGCCTGGTATTGGTTCCTTCGCTTACCACTATTATTTGAGTTGAATCAATTCCATTCAAAATCAAATTGCTTTTCATTTGATGTATAACAATACTATCAAGAGGATGTGCAATAAGAACTTTCGCATCAGGAAATTTCTTTGAAATCTGTGCTGTATAATACAATCTCATCAGGTTGTCTCCGCTGGGCATCCCACTTCCTCCCAAAAAAACAATATAGTCAGGTTTGAATTTATACTCACTGTTTTTTGTTCCCAGCCAAACCTGCAGATCATAAGGAATACGTGTAAATGCAAATACCATTAGTAACACAGACCATACTCCAACAATGATGAAAAATATTTTGAACCATCGTTTTATTTTATCAAACATGAATAGTTAAAATTAAAATGGTTTTGAAAACAAGTGAAAAATACCACTAAGACAAACTTGTTACTACCCAATAGCTGTATGCAGTACATGCGGCACAAATCAATAACCCTAATGATTCACGACCCTTCTCCACATTAATGCTGTGCGACATTGGCATGGATACACCTTCCCATTTTTCAGGCCAGTTTTTGATGGAATAAACCACGTAAATTAAAATCAACACTGCATCAAGATAAAGATTAGCCCATTTGAAATAGGCCAGAATGCACACTGCTGCTGCTGCTAAATAAAGCGGCACCCAAATCCATGGATCAATGTCATTGAGGTTAAGATAAGCGAAGTAAATAAACATTACTCCGAAAACGATACATAAAATAGCGCCCATGATTTATTGATTTTTCATAACAAAGAAATACATTTTCTCTTTTCAATTATAACTATTTCATTTTGGTTATAAAAACCTTACTGACAATTTGTGAAAGTAAAAAAGAGAATACTTAAAATTTATTCCACAGAAAAAGTGTTTAACAAAATAGTTTTGCAGTTGAGCAAATTTCTCTCCTTATTCGCACTTTCAAAAACATATTACAATGAAAAAAATCTTACTATTATTATTACTTGCATCTACATGTGCGTTTGCACAAACTTCAGTTAACCAGGTTATTATTCTTAACGAGGGCTATTATAATTTCTCAACAGGCAATCAGGATGTACTTGTAACTATTGGTTCTTATGACCCTGCATCTCATATCTACACTACTTTTGAAACCATAGCAGGCGCTCAATTTGCCAGCGATGTAATTGTGGACGGCAATTATATTTATGCTGCGTGCAGTAACGGAATTCGCAAGTACGATAAAATAACAAGGCAACTATTATACACTAATACAACAACGGGTGTGCGTAAAATGGCCGTGTGGAATAATGAACTTTTAGTAACGCGTGGTGATTATTTGGTTTTGAACAATAATTATTTTCAATCATACAATACAAGCGATCTGAGTTTTAATTATCAGATTGATAATGTTATAGGGCCTGCATTTAGTACTGAAGGTATTGCTGTTTATGGAGACTCATGCTTTATTGCTTTAAATAATGGTTTCAACTTCCCAAATTATGTTGGTAAAATCGGTGTGATTTATTTGCCCACTCACACTTATGCGCGCGAATTTGATTTAGGTACCATCGGAGTTAATCCTGATTATCTTACAATTAATAACGGTGAAATTTATACAGTTAACAATCGCGATTTCAGTAATGCTTCGATTTCGAAATATGAAATTAATTCGGGAGCACTTTCAACCACTGATCTTATGGTAAGTAGTGGTTGTGGCACTTCGGTTTATGCAAATAATGATTTACTTTTCCAGGTAAGCGGGGAACAAAACCTGAAAAAATTCAGCACATCATCTCTAACTACTTATGATTCATTAATGATCAATCAACCCATTTACGGAATGGCGCATGATGCAGTAAATAATTTATTGTATGCAGGTGTGACTGACTTTTATTCTTACGGAAAAATTTTAGTTTACAATAATTCGGGTTCAGTTGTTGATTCATTCCTGGTTGGTGTTTCACCAGGTAATATTGCTATTGATTATAATGGTCCGCTTGCAGTTGATCAGCTAAATGCTGCAAGGCTCGAAATATTTCCAAATCCTTCAAATGATTTTATTGTTGTAAAAACTGATAATCCATTGAGCATAAAAATTTATGATGCTATTGGCAATGTTGTTATTACTACTAATGTAACAGCCATCGCGGGAAAAATAAATATCCGCGATTTAAAACCAGGATTGTATTTTATAAGAAGTATAAACAGCAATATTCATCTTAATCAAAAATTTATCAAGCAATAAATCGTAATCCTCAATGATATTACTAAAAGCGTTCTTAGAAAATTCAGAACGCTTTTTTTATTTCAGAATACGCAACAAATTACCAACTTTGGCGACTTAACTGAGTAACTTCAATGATTATAGATTGGATAAAGAGAATGTACCGTGAGTATGGAAGTTTTTTCCCTGCCGACTTGTGGGCAATGCTTGTAATCCTTATCATGCTTTTTATTGCCTTGTGGATATTTGTTTAAGTTGCTTCTCTTTTTCAACTCCCAAATTCATATATGCATATTTTCTTTTGTGAAAATCTTGATTCAGAAACTGCGCTGCTTAGTGAAGAAGAATCTAAACATGCCATCCAGGTTTTACGATTACGAAATAATGATGCTGTGCATGTTATTGATGGCAAAGGAAAATTTTGTGATGCAATAATCCTGGATGCCCATTCCAAAAAATGTGAATTAAAGATTGAAAATTGCAAGATTGATTTTCAAAAACACAACTATCATTTTCACATTGCTATTGCTCCCACCAAACAAATGGAGCGTTATGAATGGTTCATTGAAAAAGCTGTCGAACTTGGCGTTGATGAAATCACTCCGCTTTTGTGTCATGATTCGGTGCGAACTAATTTGCGAATTGACAGGCTTCAGAAAGTTATTCTTTCAGCGGTGAAACAATCCATTCAAGCTCACCTCCCAAAGCTGAATGAGGCAATTTCATTTAATGATTTTGCAAAAAAAGAATTTGAAACAATTAAAATGATTGCACATTGTGACGAAGGAAATAAAAAAATGATGCAGGATGTAATTATTAAAAAACAAAATGCATTATTACTCATCGGACCTGAAGGTGATTTTACACCAAATGAAATTTCATTAGCATTACAAAATAATTTCGAAGCTGTGAGTTTGGGTGAGACGCGCTTACGCACAGAAACTGCAGGTGTTTACGCATGTAGCGTAATGCGAATGATCAATGGTTAAAACTGTAAAGAAAAAATTTAGATGATACAATTTGAAAAATTTAAACTTAAAAACGGGTTAACGGTAATAGTACACGAAGATTTTTCTTCGCCATTGGTTGCCATGAATATTTTATACAAAGTAGGCGCTCGCGATGAAGATGCAAACCGCACAGGTTTTGCGCATTTGTTTGAACACCTGATGTTTGGCGGTTCCATAAATATTCCGAGTTATGATGAACCATTGCAGATGGCTGGTGGAGAGAATAATGCTTTCACCAATAATGATCTCACCAATTATTATCTCACTATTCCTGCAAATAATATTGAAACAGCTTTTTGGTTGGAGAGCGATCGCATGTTGAGTTTAGCTTTCAGTGAAAAAAGTCTTGAGGTGCAACGCAATGTTGTTATCGAAGAATTTAAACAACGTTATCTCAATCAACCTTACGGTGATGTTTGGTTGAATCTCAGACCGCTCGCTTACAAAGTTCATCCATATCAATGGGCAACAATCGGTAAAGATATTTCACACATTCAGGATGCACAGTTAGATGATGTAAAATCATTTTTCAAAAAATATTATACACCCGCAAATGCCATTATGTGCTTATCGGGTTCGATAACAACTGAACTGGCAAAACAACTTTGCGAAAAATGGTTTGAACCTATTCCAACTGGTGAAACTTTTGTTCGTAATCTTCCTCAAGAACCAGAACAAAAAGAAAAGAGAACACAACATCTTGACAGAAAAGAACCTCTTCATAGTATTTACAAAGCATGGCATTGTTGCGCGAAAGGTGATGATGCGTTTTATGCAACCGATCTTTTAACTGATGTTTTATCGCGTGGTAAATCATCACGACTTTACACTTCTTTAATTAAAGAGAAGCAAATTTTCACTTCCATCAATTGTTACATGCTTGGCGAGTTGGATAAAAGTTTGGTGGTAGTTGAAGGTAAACTTGCTAAAGGCATTTCATTAGAAGAAAGTGAAAAAGCAATTGGTGATGAGCTTCAAAAAATTATTGTTGATGGGGTTAATGACAGAGAACTTACTAAGGTGAAACAACAAGTAGAATCAGGATTAATTTTTAACGAAATGAATATTGCGAACCGTGCGCTTACCCTTTGCTATTATGAAATGCTTGGCAATGCCGGTGATGCAAATAATCAAGCAGATAAATACAACAGCGTTACAACCAACGATGTGCAAAATATTGCAAGAAATATTTTAAAAGAAGAAAATGCATCTGTACTTTATTATCAATCCAGCCAAAATTAATTTTAACTCAAATCACAATTCATCATGGTCATAAGAACAACTCCTCCCTCACTTCAACAACTTGAAAAAATAAAAATCATTGAGGCAAAAAAAATTGCTCTTGATAATGGCATTCCTGTTTACAGTATTAATGCTGGTGTTCAGGACGTTGCAAAGTTGATGTTCATATTTCCTGCGGGTGATGTTTATCATCCTGAAGGAGTGATTGCTTCAGCATCAAGTCATTTAATTGATGACGGAACATCAACAAAATCTGCAGCACAGATTGCTGAAACATTTGATTTTTATGGTGCATCAATAGAGTGTGAAAATGATTTTCATCAAGGTACAATAACACTTTACACTTTAAATAAATTTCTAGAGCCAACTCTTGATTTGATTTTAGAAATCATCGGTTCACCAGCTTATTCAGAAGCAGAAGTTGAAAATTATGTAAACAGAAATGTGCAGCAGCTTTTAGTCAGTGATGAAAAAGTAGATTACCTGGCACGTAAAAATTTCAGAGCAGCTTTGTTTGGAAATCATCCTTACGGACATACTGCCGAAGTTGAAGATTATAAAAAACTTAATGGAAGTGATTTAAAGAAATTTGCTTCAGCACATTACAACTTTGCAAATTGTCAGATAATTATTTCAGGCAAAGTAAGCGATGAACAACTCAATCTTTTGAATAAAAAAATAGGCAGTCTTTCATTATCAAAAAAGAATGAAATAAAACCTGAATCAGGATTAGAAAAAATTGCACCGCAACCTTTAATCAAAAAAAGAATTGCAAAAGAAAATGCTGTGCAAGCTGCAATCAGAATCGGCAAAGTGATGGTAACGCGCACACATCCTGATTATAAAAAATTGCTCTTGCTCAATACAGTTTTAGGTGGCTATTTCGGCTCACGTCTTATGTCTAACATTCGCGAGGACAAAGGCTATACTTACGGAATTGGGTCAACATTAGTGGCAAATCCTTTTGCAGGAAATCTTGTAATCGGAACAGAGGTTGGTGTTAATGTTTGTAATAATGCACTCGAAGAAATTTATAAAGAGATTGACATCCTCACAAAAGAACCAATACCAGTAGAGGAATTAGCAGTGGTAAAAAATTATATCACGGGCTCATTTCTTAAATCACTTGATGGTCCTTTTGAATTGGCGCAACGTTTTCACACACTGCTAACTTTTGGTTTGGGATATAATTATTATTACGATTATCTCGAAGCAATTAAAAATGCAACATCAGAAGAGTTGATGGTATTAGCTCAAAAATATTTTAAGCAAGATAGCTTTACTGAAATTGTAGTTGGTTAAGGTTTAGATTCCGCATAACTTATCCAAAACAAAAACCCGGAACAATTTAATGCTCCGGGCTTTTTGTTTTATGCTGTTGAGTTTACTTTAAATCATCAAAATCAATATTGGTAAATGATGAATCCCCGGATGCCTGAGAAGGTGACTGATGATCTTCACTGCTGTTTTGATCTTCACTGCTGCTTTGATCTTCATGGCTATTTTGATCTTCATGGCTATTTTGGCCTTCATTGTTGTGTGAAAATGAAACACGCTCGGTTTCAATTGGCTGCACTTTTCTGATCTCACCAATAGCTTCGTGCAAGCCTTCTATAAACTTCTCAAAATCTTCTTTATAAAGAAATATTTTATGCTTTTCGAAAATTGCTTTACCGCCCGGATGAGCACTAAATTTCTTTTTACTCTCCGTTATGGTAAGATAGTAATCATTACCACGTGTTGATCTTACATCAAAAAAATAAGTCCGCTTACCTGCCCTTACTGATTTAGAAAACAATCCGTCTGATTGCTGTTCATTATGGTTTTCCATTTCTTCCATTTACTGCTGTATTTTTTTATAGTGCGGACAAATATATTAAAATATTAATACTGCAATTTTTTTTTAATCCTTTTAAAAACCTCTGTTTTAAAGGGTGTTGGGTATCGGGTGTTAGGTGTTGAGAATGACCCGACCCCACACCTAACTCCTAACTCCTGATACCCAATAACTTTTTGCACTTTTGCATTTTTAAAAACAAAATCCCCCACTATGAAAATTACCATTATCGGCTGCGGCAACATGGGCATGGTTTACGCCCGTTCATTTTTAAAGTATAACATCGTATCAAAACCTGATTTGCTTTTGGTTGAAAAAAGCGAAAGCAGAAAAGAGGAATTATTGCGCCTGGATATTGGCAAGGTAGTTATCCCAACAGATAAAAAAATTGCAGAAAGCGATATTGTAATACTGGCAGTGAAGCCCCAGGATTTTAAGGAACTTGCCGCTGACCTTAAAAATGTTTTGAAACAAGAAAACATTCTTCTCTCCATAATGGCTGGTATCCGTATTGCAAAAATCGAAGAAACTTTTAATCATAACACTATTATACGTGCAATGCCAAATGCACCGGTTGAATTAGGAATGGGCGCAACAGGTTTCAGTGCACATAAAGATGTAACTGTTGACCAGATACGTAAAGTTGAAAACCTTCTTGCAACAACAGGACGCACCGTGTTTTTTGAAAACGAAGATTATTTGGATGCTGTAACAGCTTTGAGCGGAAGCGGCCCTGCCTATTTTTATTACATCGTTAAAGCTATGAT
Source organism: Bacteroidia bacterium (assembly GCA_039931675.1). GTDB lineage: Bacteria > Bacteroidota > Bacteroidia > AKYH767-A > OLB10 > JAEUTH01. Next base: position 25,270 of record JBDTRM010000033.1, read on the forward strand.
AGATGCCGGTATGCAAATGGGCATGGACGAAGGTGTTGCAACAATGTTGGTGAAACAAACCATGCAGGGTGCCTATCATATAATCAATAATGGCAATAAGTCACTTGATGAGTTGATAAAAATTGTTGCCTCAAAAGGTGGTACTACCGAAGCGGCTTTGAAAACTTTTTCTGAAAAAGGAATTGATAAAGGTTTGATTGAAGGAATAAAAAATGCAGAAAAAAGAGCCAAAGAATTGTCTTCAAATTAATATTCTTTTGAGATAGAAATCCGTGATTAAAGTTGGAGATACCCATCTTTTTCATATTGGTATTTTTGAAACAAGAAATTTGAGATCATTGTCACTAATATCAGGTTGTTCTGATTTGTCATAAATACACAGTAAGTAAACAGTTTGTCTGACAACCTTAACGCAAGTGATAATCCTTCCACCACCTCTTTTGCCTTTTCCTTTTGAAGCTATTGGTATTCGTATTTTATAGCAGTTATTACCAAGACTATCTCCTGAAGATGGATTAAATTCAAGTTCGTCTGCCAACAGGTTCATTTCATTTTTTAAAGAAGGAAATTTTTTTGCAAGACGTTTTAATTGCCTGTCAAATGAGTTTATGGTTTCTACTTTAAATTTCATTCAGCACGTCTCTTAAGTTTCTTCCTTTCTTTTTTCTGGAATCAATCAGTTTCATTTCTTCAATAGCTTCTTCAAACTCATTGATGAATTTTTCTTTTGCAGGAGAAATTTGTTTGGTTTTTATAAAAGTGAAATTTTTAAGCAATTCTAAAACAAAAGTTGCCTTACTGTCTTTTACTTCAAGTTCTATTCTCATTACAAATATTTTTTGGAATTAACGCAAGCAAATGTACAAATCATTTCTTTTTTAAAATTATGGTGCAAAGATAAGGGATACTTAAAAGTTTGTATTCCGCCTTTCAAACTAAACCAAAATATTTTTAAGCCTGTCAATAATCTGATGTGCAACATATAACACCTCAAATCCATCATGCAGGCTAACAACAGGAATTGTGTTTTCTAAAATTGATTTCGCAAAAAATTCGAGTTCCATTTTAATGGCATTGGTTTCATCCACTTTGGGATTTTCAAAATAAATTTGTTTTTGTCCCTTGCCCTCACCTAATTCTATGTAAACTCCAAGCGGATCGGGTTCTCCTTCGAGTGGTTTCATTTTTACTATTTCTGTTTTCTTCTTTAAAAAATCAACTGCCACATAAGCATCCTTTTGAAAGAAGCGACTCTTGCGCATATTCTTTAAAGAGATTCGGCTGGCAGTTAAATTGCAAACACAACCGTTATCAAATTCAATGCGTGCATTAGCAATATCAGGTGTATCGCTTACCACAGCCACTCCACTTGCCGATATTTTTTTCACATGTGATTTTACAATACTCAAAACAATATCAATATCATGAATCATCAAATCAAGCACCACTGAAACATCTGTACCTCGCGGATTGAATTGTGCAAGCCGATGTGTTTCGATAAACATCGGATTATAAATGAAAGAGCGCGCTGCAAGAAAGGCGGGATTAAATCGTTCCACATGACCTATCTGAACTTTTACGTTTGCTTCATCGGCAAGTTTTATCATATCCTTAGCTTCTTTTATAGAAGCAGCAACAGGCTTTTCAATAAAAATATGTTTGCCGGCTTTTAAACATTTTGTAGCACAGTAATGATGAAATTTTGTTGGCGTTACAATGTCAATTGCATCACATTGTGCAATCAAATCATCATCGTTGGTAAAGTAAGGCACACCAATTTCTTCGCTGTAAGCTTTTGCTTTATTAAGGTCGGTATCAAAAAAACCTACCAGTTCCCAGTCGGCAATTTCCTTCAACAAGCGGATGTGAATCTTACCAAGATGTCCCGCGCCAAGTACTCCTATTTTCATTGTTGTTATAATGTTATGCTGATAAAAAAGTGAAAACCTTTTTTGCGAAAGTAAAGTTAAGCGCGTGCAGAATTGATAACTTCGCAACGAGTTTTAAACGGCACTGCGTTAATAATGTTAGAGGATACTTTCAAACACCAGGGATTAAGAAAAAAATTAGTTGACGAAATCCGAGCAAAAGGGATCAATGATGAGCAAGTGCTGGCTGCAATTGGCAAGATACCTCGTCATTATTTTTTAGACAAGGCTTTTGTTGAATATGCTTATGTGGATAAAGCATTTCCTATTGCAGCAGGGCAAACCATTTCGCAGCCATATACGGTTGCTTACCAAACCCATTTGCTTGGCCCACTCAAAGGAAGCAAGGTGCTTGAAATAGGAACCGGATCGGGATACCAGACCAGCATATTATGTGAGTGCGGGGCAAAAGTATTTTCAATTGAAAGACAAAAAGAACTTTTCGACAAAACCAAAAAACTCTTTGAAACATCACTTAATTATAAACCAAAACTTTTCTATGGAGATGGCTTTAAGGGTTTACCTGCTTTCGCACCTTTTGACAGCATACTCATTACTTGCGGTGCGCCTGAAATTCCAAAAGAATTATTGAAGCAATTAAAAGTGGGTGGCATTATGGTTTGCCCCACAGGAAAAGATGTTCAGATAATGACCACTGTTTTAAAGAAAGGTGAAAATGATTATGAGATTATAGAATTGGATAAATTCAGATTTGTTCCTATGCTTCAGAATAAGGTTTAGATTTTTTAAAGAAACTTCACTCTTGTTTTTAGTTTTTCCAAATCAAAATGAAAAACAAAAAACATTAATAAAAAAGGAAGCAATGGTGCTTTGTATCTCACCAATGCTCCTATAACAGGTGTTGTTAATCCTATTAATACCAGAAGGGATACAGCGAAGAAAAGACAAAATAAACTGATTGCAGCTCTTTCTTTATTCCATCTGAAGCCTATCACACCGACAATTAATAAAACCAAAACCAAAATATTTTCAGCTATTGCAGGCAGCCAGAGTGCAGATTTCATTTCCCATAAATAAGGCCGCATTAATATGTTCCATAATGCGATCGGAATGTTGCTTATCAAATTTAAAACACTACCATTAATATCAGGTATAGCAATGGTGCTTGTTGATTGCGACCACTCTGCAAGGTATTGAAAGCTATGTTGTTTTAATTGCAGGTAATGCATAAAATCAAAACTGTTTAAACTAAACAGGCCAATAAATCCAATAGAATAAAGTGAGGGAAAAATTAAAACAGGAGAAATAGTTTTTATGCTTTGCGAAATCAAAAATGAAAGTAATGCCGGAAGTATTGCCAACAGGAAATAGATTTTTATAAAAGCTAAAAAGACCAGCATCACAATCATCAAAACAAAAAAACGAATAGAAAATTTTTGAGTGAGCATGCTAAAAGCATAAAGGAATAATCCGAGACAAAAAAGCAACCACGATTCTTTTGAAATATTCGAACACCAAAAAATAGCGGAAGGAATTAAACAACTCACTGCAAAAACTTCCTTACGTTTTTCTACAAAAAAAGAACTGAAAAATTTATAAAGTCCGTTAAATCCAACAGTTGAAAAAAAACAAAATATCACAGCATTAACACGAAAACAACCGAATGTTATGAAATTGAGCAAAGCGTTAATTCGGATTATTGTTTGATTATCGTTAAAAAAAACATCGTCATTCTTCCAATACATTTCATAAGTAAAATTCAGTTTGTAATCTGTTTCGCTAATTGTCCCTGTAAGCGTTCTTAAAAACAAACCCGGATTGGTTTTAAGAAAACCAGAAACTGTTTTACCGACTCCAAATAACGTATCAGCATCACCTCCGAAACCAAAATTGTCATACAAGTATTTTTGAAAATATGATGACAGTACTTTGAGTACAAAAACCAGTATGAAAAGCCTGGTAGTAATTGAATCATTTTTAAAAAAACTCCATTTGCTGATAACAAAAGCAAAAAGCAAAATGTAGAATAAAATCAATAACCATTCCATCGCTTAGAATTTCAGATTTAATTTTGAAAGTAGCTTATCACTTTTATTTTTATCAATAAGTATAACTAACATTATTGCTAAAAAAGGGAGTGCAATAGTTTTATACCTTACTAATGCGCCTGCTACCGGTACAATTAAACCAATGAGGCAATACAAAATGAAAAGAAAAAACAATGAAAAGAAAAACCACGGTGTTGAATAAAAATTCTGGCGATTGATTTTTGAAATACAGATAACCGATACAACTAAAATGAAAATATTTTCTAACCCTGCGATAAATATTACCAGTGATTTATTCCAAAAAAAAGGTTGAAAAAACATATTATACAATGCATGCGGTATCCCTGCGACAATGCTTTGGGTATCACTAAGTTCAGGCATAGAAACTAAACTGCCGCTGCCTACCGCAGTTGCAAGACTCATAAACTGATGCTGTTTTAAAGAAATCAATTCCACCACATTTATTCCTGAAATAAATTGAAGACAGTAAACTGATAGCCCGTATAACAAATAAACAATTGTCCAGTATCTTAACTTATTCAGATTCCATTGCGGTCGTCTTTTAACTATGAGCAACATCACCAAACCCGGAATCATTATAGCAAGCACATAAACTTTTACAAACATCATGAGCAATAATCCCAAAGCAAAAAATATTTTATTTTTAAGATGCGCACTGTTATTCAATAACCTGTTAAAATTGTAGAGAAATAATCCTGTCGCAAACAGAATCACACCATCTTTCAGCACCCCGCTTCCCCAAAACACTACAGAAGGCATAAAAAAAACAGCACAAAAAATTCCGAAATATTTACCTTTTACTTCTGATGCAAACAAACGAAAGATGCAAGTCAATCCGTAAAAAGTAATAAAGCACATTGAAATTATATGGATATAAAAATTGCCAAATGAAATAAAACGCATCATGCAATTAAAACGAATCATAATGCGGTTATCATTATATGCCATGTCACTATCATCCCAGGCCACCATTTTATTATAATAGTGGAACAAGTCGGCATCATCAGCATGTATTCCGAAAAACATACGAACAAAATCATGAGGTGCTGTGCTCAGCGCATCATACATGATTTTACTGTCATCAAAGTATTTAAATATATCGGCAGTTTTGCGGTCGGTATAAAAATGGACGTAAATCCAGGTCAAAATAATTCCGGCAAAAATTTTTAATAAAAAAGCAAACTGAAACATTAAAGGGTGCACTCTGCGGTGATAAAAAAACGGATGACGGTTAACTATCCAACAAAAAAGCACGATGAAAAATAAAGTCCACAATAGTTGAAGCATGCGGGCGAAAATAATCAAAGTTAGCAGTTGTCAATTTCAAGAGGCAAAATGCAAGAGGCAAAGTGCAATTGGCAAGAAGCAACTGATAAAATACCCGAAGACAAATTTCAATTTTCAAACTTCAATTTTCCAATCAAATAAAATTACTTTTGAGCCTTGAAATAAATCAAGAATAGATGAATACCACTATCGAATCGCAATTGACAACCATTGATGAAGCTAGGGAACTGGGGCTTTTACCCGAAGAGTTTGAAAAAATAAAACAGATACTTGGCCGCACGCCAAACTTTACGGAGTTGAGTATTTACTCTGTAATGTGGAGTGAACATTGCTCCTATAAAAATTCAATAACCTGGTTAAAGACTTTGCCAAAAGACGGACCGCACATGCTTGCAAAAGCAGGCGAAGAAAATGCAGGATTGGTTGCCATTGATGATACCACAGGATGTGCTTTTAAAATTGAATCGCATAATCATCCTTCTGCAATCGAGCCTTACCAAGGTGCAGCAACCGGAGTTGGCGGAATTAACCGCGATATTTTTACGATGGGTGCGCGACCGATTGCACAATTAAATTCATTGCGTTTTGGAAATATTAAACTTGACCGCACTAAGTGGTTACTGAAAGGTGTTGTAAAAGGCATTGGCGATTATGGTAACGCATTTGGAATTCCAACCGTTGGAGGCGAAGTTTATTTTGATGATTGTTACAACATCAACATTCTCGTTAACGCAATGAGTGCGGGCATTGTAAAAAAAGATAAAGTAGTAAGCGCAATTTCTTATGGTGCTGGAAATCCTGTGTTTATAATTGGTTCGGCAACTGGTAAGGACGGAATTCATGGTGCCGCATTTGCCTCAAAAAATATTACTGAAGACAGTGCTGATGATTTGCCTTCTGTGCAAGTGGGCGACCCTTTCCAGGAAAAGTTGCTGATGGAAGCTTCTTTAGAATTAATTGATACCGGAGCAATAATAGGAATGCAGGATATGGGTGCAGCAGGAATTATCTGCTCAAATTCTGAAATGAGCGCAAAAGGCGAACATGGAATGAAGATAAATCTCGACTTGGTTCCTGTGCGCCAAAAACACATGAGTGATTGGGAAATTCTTTTGAGCGAATCGCAGGAGCGCATGTTAGTAGTTGCAAAAAAAGGAATGGAAGATGTTGTGAAAAAAGTTTTTGATAAATGGGATTTGAATTGCACTCAAATTGGAGAAGTAACAGAAGGTGGTCGGTTGCAATATTATATGCGCGGAGAATTGGTTGCCGATGTTCCAGCTGAAAGTTTAGTGCTTGGCGGTGGTGCTCCTGTTTATACCCGCGAATACAAAGAACCTGCTTACGTGAGAGAAATTTTGAAGTTTAAGATTGATGATGTAAAAGAACCAGCGGACTTGAAGGAAGTGAGTAAGTTTTTAATCGCTCATCCTAACATTGCAAGTAAACGCTGGATTTACAATCAATATGATTCAATGGTTGGAACTATAAACATGAGTACCAATGTTTGCACCGATGCTGCCATTGTAAATTTAAAAGATTCAAAAAAAGCATTGGCGTTTACAGTTGACTGTAACTCACGTTATGTTTATGCAGACCCTGAAACCGGCTGTGCCATTGCAGTTGCCGAAGCTGCAAGAAACATAACCTGTAGCGGTGGCGAGCCAAGTGCAATAACCAACTGCTTGAATTTTGGAAACCCTTACGACCCCGAAGCTTATTGGCAATTTGTAGGTTCAATCAAAGGAATGAGCAAAGCTTGCCTGAAATTTGAAACTCCCGTTACAGGAGGCAATGTAAGTTTCTACAATCAAAGCGAAGTTGAAAATCATACGGTGCCCGTTTTCCCAACACCTACAATTGGTATGCTTGGAATTGTTGCTGACAAGAAAAAGATAATGACATTAGATTTTAAAAATGCCGGTGATATGATTTATCTTCTTGGTGCTTCACACAATGATATTTCATCATCGCAATATTTAGCGCATTATCATAAAGTGGCTCAGTCCCCAGCCCCGTTCTTTAATCTGGATGAAGAATATAATTTGCATCAGCTTATCAAAAAACTGATTTCAAAAAAACAAATTGAATCAGCACACGATTGCTCAGAAGGTGGGCTGTTTGTAGCTTTGAGCGAAAGCGGTTTTAATCGGAACTTAGGTTTTGCAATAACTACCGATGCGGATATTCGTAAAGATGCATTCCTCTTTGGTGAAGCACAAGGTCGAATTGTAGTAAGTGTAAATGCAGAGCAAGCCGATGCATTTTTAGAAACTGTAATTGAATCAGAAATTGATTTCACCCACTTAGGCGAAGTAACCACAGGCGAAATAAAAATTGATGATGAGTATTGGTATCACATCAAAGACCTGAAAGAAAACTATGATACTGCAATTGAAAAAGAGTTGGTTTAAAATGACTATTTTTGTTTTAAAATAAATACACAATGAATACTCATCAAATAAAAACTAAGGTGCACGATGGTAAAATTATCGTTGATGCACCTGCTGATTTAAAAGAAAATCAGGAAGTAAATCTCATAATTGAATACGTTGAATCACAAAAAAAGTTTGACTTCTCAACTTTGCGTGGAAGTTCAAATATGAATTTGTCTGCTGATGAAATTGACGAAGAAATAAACAAACTTAGAAAAGAATGGGACAGAGATATTTTATAGATAGCAATACAATAATTTATTTTACGGAAAATAACCTACCTGAAAAATGCGCAATTGAACTACAGAAAATCCTTAATGATGAAAGCAATATCTCCTTTATTTCCAGAATTGAATGCTTGGCTTTTCCAAAAATAAGTCCCCAGCAGGAATTGAAATTTAAAACTTTCATTAGCAATTCAAATGTTTACATAGTTCATGAAGCAATAATTGAAAAAACTATTGAACTAAAGAGGAAAACAAACATGAAACTTCCTGATGCAATTATTGCCGCCACATCTTTGGTTTATAATTTCACACTCATTACCCGCAACGAAAGAGATTTTATAAAAATTTCAGGGTTAAAAATTGTCAATCCTTTCAACTTAGGTTAATCCTGTATCAGAAATTTCAATCGAAACAGGGTTGGTTTAATATGAGTATTTTTGTTTGAAAATAGAATGAAAATGAATGCACATAGATTAATAGCTGATAATGAGAATGGTCATGTACACATTACATTGCCTAAAGGAATTGATACGCCAAAGGTTGAAATCATTGTTTTTTCAGTAACTCCTAATGAAGGCATGAAAATTAAGTTTACAGATTATTATGGCTGTTGGGAAAACAAAAAAACCATTGAAGAAATTGATGAACAAATTCAAAAAATGAGAGACGAATGGGAGAGAGATTTTTAATTGACACTAATATAATCATTTATTTGCTTGACGGAGTTCTTCCTGCCGGAAGCATTAATCAAATTTCCACCATAGTTCAATCTGAAACCAACATTTCTGTTATTACACGAATTGAGGTTTTGGGTTACCCGTTTGACTCGAAACTTAATGAAGAAAGAACAAATGATTTTGTAAGTAAATGTATTGTTTATGAGCTTGATAATCTTGTTTCTAATCAAACAATAAAGCTCCGTAAAGAATATAAACTGAAACTGCCCGATGCAATTATTGCTGCAACAGCAATAGTTCATTCATTTTCATGGATTACTCGGAACGAAAAAGATTTTGGAAAAATTTCAGATTTAAAAGTTGTCAATCCCTTTACTCTTTAATGTGTTGATGAAGCAACTAATAAAACCCCTCTACCGTCTCACCCACGATTTTCTTTTCGCCACTTCTTCCATCAATCCGTTTTTTAACCATCATCACAATCACAAAACCGTTATCAAAGGTTTTATTGGTGATGAACATTTGGATAATCCTGCCTTGGATGAAAAATTATTAAGTGATTTAAAAGAAGCTGGAATAAAAACATCTAAACACAAAATCAATATTGCCACCTATTATGATTATCTTAAGAAAGCTAATTATCCCAAAACCTATTATGGTGGAGGTTTTGAACCTGAAAATAATTTTACTGAAAAAACATTAGAGCATTACGTTACTACAGAGTTTATCAATTTCAAACCCGAAACTGTTTTTCTTGATGTAGCGGCATGTACTTCTCCTTTTTATAAAATTGTGAAAAATATTTTCGGAGTACGAACCGCCTATCAACAAGATTTAATTTATGAAAAAGGTTTGCAAGGAGATAAAATTGGTGGCTATGCTCATGAAACAGGTTTGACTGATAATTCAATTGATGGAATCACATTGCATTGCTCTCTTGAACATTTTGAAGATAACAGTGACATGCTATTTTTTGACGAAGTAAACCGAATACTAAAAAGTGGTGGCAAAGCAATAATCCTTCCGTTTTATTTTGCGCACACTTATACCATTCACATTGACCCTGCTTTTAATTTATTGCGAAATCATCATCCTGAAATTGACAATGAAGCTGATTTGAGATATTGCAATTGGTACCAGTTTCATTCAAGGCATTATGATGTAAAGCATTTGCAAAGCCGCATTATATCACAACTTACCGATTGTGATATTACTTTACACTTAATAGAAAATTTTCGTGATGTGGACCAAAGATGTTATTTGCGTTGGGTGCTTGAAATTGTAAGAAGATAAAACCGTCAATATTTTGTATCATCACGAAAGTTTTTTTATGAAAGGCTTTCATCATTTTCTTTTACTCCCGTTAGCTATCAGGATAATTTTTGTTTTGTGCTTTTTCGCTTGTAAAAATTTATATGCGCAGGATGCTTTTTCAAACAAGTTCAACTATCACATTTACAAAACTACTGATGGATTGCCTGATGGCTACCTGCACGGCATAATGCAGGACAGCCGCGGTTATCTATGGATTCGCTCCGTAGGTGGCTTGTCACGTTATGACGGCAGCAACTTTGTAAATTACAGTTTGAAAGATGGTCTTCCTGGGATGGTTATAAATGCAACCTTTGAAGATACTCATCATCGTTTATGGGTTTCATCGGCAAATAAAATTTGTTATTTGAATGGAGAAAAGTTTATCAAATCTTTAATTGATTCGAACTTTATATTTAATAACATAGTTCAAATTTTTCAAATAAAAAATGATGTTTATGCTAACACTGAAAAGGGTTTGCTTGTTTTTAAAAATCATCAATGGGTTAAGAGCAATTTTCTTAATAAAGAGGAATCAAAAGAGTTTGCAAAAATAGAATGGCTTGGTGGAGATTCTGTTTTGTTGTTATACGTAAGTCAGTTGCGATTAAAAACAAAGAATGAAAATCGTTTGCTTATGACCACATCAGGCGACACTGCCTTCCACAAAATACTTGCCCGCAACAATGAATATTATGTAAGTACAAATTTGGGAATGTTCAAATACAGCGATGGAAAGAAAAGCAAATTATATCCCGAAACTATCGGCAATCAAACCATTTTTGATTTCATGGTTGACAGTAAAAATCGTTTGTGGTGTGCCACCGATGACAAAGGAGTTTTTATTTTTGAAAAATCAGGTTACGAGCTTTTTGATCTTGCGAAAATAAGCACATTCACATTAGTGAATGGAATGATTGAAGATAACGAAGGACATATATGGATGGGTTCTTTCGGTGGTTTGATTAAGTTTAATGAACCTGTTGTTGAAACATTCAATCATTTAATTCCTGTAGGAATTATTGTTGACTCGCGCACTTCAACCATTGATAGCAAAGGCAAATTATATTTTGCAAAAGCAGGTGGTGTGCTGGCTGAATATGAAAATGATTCGATGAAATTCATTGAGCAAAAACAATCAACTCCTTTTCTCAAAGAATTGTATGAAGATTATATCATCTCTTTTAACTGCGATGAATATGATAGCTTGTGGATTACAACAACACCCGGCAATGTGGTAAAGTATAAGAATGGAAAGTTTGTGGACTACACTGTTGCTTACGGCACACCGGGTTGGATAATTTATAATTCAGCTTTTAATCCTCACGACAGTGCTTTCTATTTCACTACGCGCGATGGACTTTTGAAAATTAAAAATTATAAAAAAGAAATCTTTGATGTAACATCATTCGGAGACAGCATTCATCGTACTTACCAGGTAAAGTGCGATAAACGCGGATTCATATTTTTTCTCAATAAAAAGAAAGAGTGTTTTATTTATGATGGAAAAGTAATTTCAAAAATTTCAGAACCGTGGTCAAATGTTTTTTTAAGGATGTCGAGAATTTATATTGATAACGATAATCGCTTGTGGGTGGGTACGCTTGGTGAAGGCGTTTATGGTTTAAATATCAGCGACCCTCTAAGACCGAAAGAATTGCTGCATCTTACTACTGCAAATGGATTACCGTTAGACAATATCCTTAGTATGTGCGTTGATAAATCCGGATACCTATGGTTGGGAACAAACATTGGAGTAGTGCGCGTTGATATTCGAAAACCCAAGCCTGATGGCAGCTATAGCATGTTCAGGTTTACAGAGGAGCAAGGTGCAAAAACAACTAACTGGAATGACATAAATCTTGTTCCCGATTTAAAAGGTGATGTTTGGGCTTCGACTATTGAAGGTGTTTTGCATTTTAAATCTGCAAAAATTCCACATCAAATTTCTCCTCCCAATATTGTAATTGAAAATATAAAGAACGGACAAAACTATGTTGACGGAAAAACAAAAGCTGTTTTAAATTTTAATGAAAATAATTTGAGTTTTTATTTCAAGGGAGTGACCTTCACGAATGCGAAAGATGTTCAGTACTCCTATATGTTGGATGGCAACGACATGCAATGGAGTAATCCCGTTGCAAGTAATTTTGTAATCTACAATAATCTGAAACCCGGAGATTACATTTTCAAAGTCCGCAGCCGCATCATAGGTAACGATTGGAACATTCAGCCTGCAACTTTTTCATTCACTGTTAAACCGCCTGTATGGGAAACGTGGTGGTTCCGTATTTTATTAATCGTAGTTTCAAGTGGCTTAATCATTTTTCTTTTTCGATTACGTGTAAGCCAGATTCAAAAACGCGAAGAAGCGAAAGCACAAGTGCAAAACCAGATGCAGCAATTGGAAATGCGTGCTTTGAAATCACAGATGAATCCGCACTTTATTTACAATGCTTTAAATTCAATTCAATCATTTGTAGTAAATGACCAACCTGATGCTGCTTTAAAATATACAAGTAAGTTTGGAAAATTATTACGAATGGTTTTAAATAATTCTGAAAAACAATTCATCACACTTGAAAGCGAAATTGAAGCATTGAAATTATATATTGAAATTGAAAAGTTGCGAATCGGTGGAGAGTTAGATTACAAAATTGATGTTGATGATGAAGTAAACGAACAGGCGGAAATGGTTCCACCACTTATCATTCAGCCTTATGTGGAAAATTCATTGTGGCATGGATTGAGCTTGAAAGAAAATAATAAAAAACTTTCAGTAGCAATCACAACAGATGAAAACAATTTGATTGTTGAAGTAACTGATAACGGCATAGGCAGAAAAAAAGCACAGGAAATTAAAAGTAAAAAAACTAATTATACAGCTTCAAAAGCGATGAACATTACGCAAAGTCGTTTATCACTTTTGCAAAAAGACGGAGAACAGAACGTTGTGGAAATAATAGATTTGTTTGATGAAAACAACGAACCGGCAGGAACTAAAGTGATTATAACAATGCCTCGTACGAAATTATAACAACAAACGCAAGACATGATAAAAACTCTGATAGTAGATGACGAGCAGCCCAACCGAAATTTCTTAATTAAGGTTGCAGGAAAACTTTTTCCCGATATTGAAATTGTTGGCGAAGCTGCAAATGTTGATGAAGCTCTTTCAAAGGTGAAAGAAACCAAGCCCGATTTGGTTTTACTCGATATTGAAATGCCGGGTAAAACAGGTTTCGATTTTTTAATTGAAGTTGGCGATGTAAACTTTGAAGTGATTTTTATAACAGGTTATGATGAGTATGCGATAAAAGCTTTCAAGTTTAATGCTATTGATTATTTGCTTAAACCTGTTGACCTCGATGATTTTGAAAATGCAATTAATAAGGTACGTGAGCGATTAAAAATTCCTAAAACTGAAACTAAAAATCAACAAGTAAGCAGCTTATTGCAAAATATTAAAAGCAATCAAAACCCTATTAATAAAATTGGTGTGCCTACCAATGACGGAATCGTATTTCTGAATATTGAAGATATTATTCTATGCGAAGCTGATGGTAACTACACCGTGTTTCATCTTGCCGGCAACAATAAATTTATTTCGAGCCGCACTTTAAAAGAATATGATGAACTGCTGGCAGGTTATAATTTTTTCAGAGCACATAAATCACATCTCATTAATCTAAAACATATCAAACGCTACATCAAAGGCGAAGGCGGCACTGTAATTATGAGTAATGATAAAGAAGTGGAAGTGAGCCGCAGAAACAAGGAAGGGTTTATGTTGCTGATGAAAGAACTGATGTAGTTAAAGATTTATTATGTGAATTGTCATTGCGAGGAACGAAGCAATCTCTCGAAAGTCACCACCGATTACAGATTGCTTCGTTCCTCGCAATGACGAAACCCCCGTTAACTCATTCCTGAAATAACCACTCACATTACAACTTATCTTGTTTCCTGATATAACTCTTTTTACAATGGAAACTCTTGTAAGTGTACTGCTGATATGCGTCATTACTACATTTGGATTATTCTGGTCTGAAATAAAATCGTTTATTTTCAAATCGAAAAAATAATTTTTTGTTTTAATTACCGTATGCTTTTGTTACCGTTCAGTAATTGTTGTGTTTATTTTATCAACCGTAAAAACAATTTCAAAACCATTTAAGAATATATAATCGAGTCAACATTGTTTCATGGATTGCTTCTGCATAAAGCCCTCCGAGGGTTTGCCAGCCCTGTGTGCCAGCCTAACCCTCGGAGGGCTAACCTGATGTAAAGATTTCCTTTCGCTCATCACCAAAACCAAACCGTTAAATCAGCCAACTCCCCCGCACAGTAGTTTCTGATTTTTTCTGTTCAACCACGCTATACGTTTGTCCCATCAAAACAAGAAACATTTCAAAAAATTTAATAATTAAAAACAAAACAAAATGAAAAAGATCAATTCACTCCTGTTATGCTTGGCGTTAACATTATCAGCAAGCACATTTGCAAATGCACAATCAGCAAAAGCAACAACACTAAACAATAACGATGAAGCGTATGCAGAGGACGTTATTGTAATCAGCAAACAAGGCAACACAGTTAACACAATGCCTTATCTTATTGCCGACCATTCAGGCTTCAATACGTTTGTCGGATATTACCCTGTAGCAACTGCACCAAAATCATTTAATGTATGGGGCGATAATCTTATAGCAAATATTAAAGTGAAAGCACCGGCAAATTTCCAGGTTTCTTTTAGCAAAAATTCAGGATATAAAACAACTATTAACCTTGTTCCTGTTGGGGGAATTGTTGCTTCGAAAAAAATATGGGTGCGTTATACGCCTGATACTGCAGGAACTGTTGCAGTAGGCAACATCGAATGTACATCTGCAGGTGCTGATACATTTTTAATAAATGTAGCAGGCGTTGCCAAGAAAGCATATATCAATTGTGCCCCTGTTCCATTTGCACCATTCTCTACTATAGCAGGAACACCTTCTTCTGAACAGTATTACAATTTAACTGCAAATGGTATTGCTTCTAACTTAATGGTTACTGCACCTGCAGGTTTTGAAATTGCATTCAACGATTTTGTTTACCATCAAAGCCTCACCTCAACTCCTGCCTATGGAAAAATTGCAACTACCGCTATATGGGTTCGTATGAAAGGAACTACAACAGGACATTTTGCAGGCAATGTAACTAACGTAGCTTCTAACATAACAAGAAATGTTCATGTAAGTGGCGATGTAACTGTATTTAAATCTAACAATGGTGATGAAACTGCTGATGCACAAGCCGCTGAACGCATAGCTGAAGAAAGTAATGATGAAGTAGGTGAATTAATAAATTATCCAAACCCTGTTATTACAACTACAACAATTTCATTTGACCTTACAACTGCTACCGATGTTAAAGTTGCGCTGTATGATTTTAAAGGCAGTGAAATAAAAGTGTTAGCCAACTCACAAATGCAAAGCGGTGTTCACACACTTACTTTAGACGCTACTGAATTTCAATCAGGAAGCTATCTCTGCAAAGTGCAAACTGGAAAAACTATCCGCACTTTAAAATTGGTTAAGGAATAAGTTATAGAATTCATTAAAATGAAAACCGCCACGGAAAGTTTTTTCGTGGCGGTTTTGTTTTGTATTTCTACCGTTCATTCTGATTTTTTCTTGAAAAGCTTAAATGCAATATACTTTTGAATGTTCGTAGAATTACCAAACCATAATAATATTATTTAATCTTACAGCAATTTCATTTGTATGATTTCAAAACCGGTTTTACGTGAATTAGTTACTCATCGTTTAAGAGATGCAGAGGCTCTCTTTGCTAAAAAACGTTATCGGGGTGCTATTTATATGAGTGGATATGCAATTGAAATAGCTTTGAAATATAAAATTTGTAAATTGTATTTGTTCTCAAAAGGGTTTCCTGAAAACAAAGTTGAATTTCAATCTTATTATAATGTTACAGGCATCAAAAAACAATTGAGACAAACTATTAAATCAGTTCAGGAAATCAAAAATCACGATTTGTCAAAGTTGCTTTTTTATTCAGGTTCTGAATTAAGGGTAAAATCAAAAACATTAATTGAGTGGCATTTAATTGCCACATGGAATCCGGAGATGCGATATGCAAATACATTAATCCGTAAATCTGAAGCACAGAATAAACTTTCCGCTGTTAAATCTCTTTTAAAAGAAATTTTATAAATATCTTTGTAAGCAAATAATATTTAAAGCCATGAGTAAAAAGAATCAGCATGTAATTCCGTTAGGGAATGGATGGGCTGTAAAAAAAGAAGGAAGTAACCGTTTCACCATAATTACTGAAACAAAAAAAGAAGCTGTTCAGGTTGCAAGAGGGATTGCAAAGCACAATCATTCTGAATTAGTCATTCATGGCAAGGATGGAAGAATTCAAAGACCCATTTCCAGCAAGTGATAGAAGGTATTAATGACATTCCTTATTAATACTTGCCCGGCTCCGGGCTTGTGGTGTACACACTCTTAGTTTAGCCAACACTGAATTACAAACAGGAAGTTATCTCTGCAAAGTGCAAACAGGAAAAACTATCCGCACTTTAAAATTGATTAAAGAATAAGTTATTAAATTCTTTAAAAGAAAAACCGCCACGGAAAGTTTTTTCGTGGCGGTTTTTGGTTATTAATATAAGTTCTGATATTAATAAACTTTATAAATGTTAAACTCACTCCTTCCCCACCTTCACATAATACAAATCAGTGGGAGCTTTTACTTTTTCTGCGCTGGTAACCCGGTAAGGTTTGCCATTCAGTTGTTGGTTTTAATTCTGTGTAAGAGCCATCCTCGTTTACAATTTTAATGGGCATGTTAAATCCTTCCACATCTGACTTACAACAATATTGTACTATGTTGTTACCACAATGTTATCACATTGTATTTCGATATGATTTGATCTTTGGTGGCAAAGACTAAACTTTCAGCAATGCATTGAGATATCAATATTCTGTCAAAGGGGTCGCGATGAATATATTCAAGTTCAGCAACAATTAGAACAGGTTTTAAGGTTACAGGTAATATTTCAAATCCGTTTTCATCAATCAATTTAAGGAACTTATTAAGCCCTCCTGGAAATTTGAATTTATTCAAACTCATTTTAATTGCAACTTCCCAAATAGATACTATGCTCACAAATGTTGTATTGCTTTCGCTTTCGATTGCCGATTTTACCTTCTCCGATAATATTGATTCTCCATTAAGATACCATGCGAGCGTATGTGTGTCCAGCAAAATATTCATTACATATAATCTTTAAAATCTTCAAGAGGTTCATCAAAATCAGGCGATAAATATATCTTCCCTTTAGCGCTGCCAAACTTTGGTCGTTTTTTTTTGATTTCTTTTTTTCGCTTGCTTATTAAAAAATCAATAAAGTCGTTTACTTCTGCAAGAACTTCTTCAGGCAGCAATAAAATCTTATTATAAAAATTCAGTTTTTCCATTGTATAAATTAAATAGCGAAGATATTGTTTTCAAGTTCACATTTCAAATTACTCCTTCC
Organism: Bacteroidia bacterium; assembly: GCA_039931675.1. Taxonomy (GTDB): domain Bacteria; phylum Bacteroidota; class Bacteroidia; order AKYH767-A; family OLB10; genus JAEUTH01. The sequence goes on from JBDTRM010000033.1 coordinate 42,714, forward strand.
CCACCTTCACATAATACAAATCAGTTGCAGCTTTTACTTTTTCTGCGCTGGTATAGCCTGGCAAGGTTTGCCATTCTGTTGTTGGTTTTAATTCTGTGTAAGAACCATCATCGTTTACAATTTTAATGGGCATGTCAAAACCTTCCACATCGGCTTTCCATCGGTATTGCACTACATCGTTTGCACTGCTGAAAACAATTTTTGGCGGCATTGCATGTCGCAGGTATTGATCAAAAACTTTTGAAAGGTTCATTCCTGATTTTGTTGAAATAAAATCTTCAATTTGTTCAGAGGTAACTGTTTGATGATAAAATTCTCCCTGTATGGATTTAAGGATGCCGAAAAATATAGAATCATTATTGATGAGTGTGCGTATGGTATGAATCATCAATGCACCTTTCTGATACATGTCGCCACTACCTTCTTCATTCACACCGTAAGGGCCTATGATGGGCTTGGCATTTTCAACCATGGGCTTAACTCCATTAATATACTTCAGGTAGCTGTCGTGTCCCCACATGCACTCGCAGTAAAGCGCTTCGGAGTACATGGCAAATCCTTCATGCACCCACATATCGGCAATATCTTTTGTGGTGACGCTATTACCCCACCACTCATGTGCCGACTCATGAATGATAATGTAATCAAATTGAGTCCCTATACCCGAAGCGGATAAACTACGACCGAGATAACCGTTTTTATATTTGTTGCCATAAGCAACTGCACTTTGATGTTCCATGCCGAGGTAGGGAGTTTCAACTAATTTATAACCGTCACTATACCACGGATACCTGCCAAAATAATTTTGAAAGCATGTCAACATTCCTTTAACCTGTTCAAATTGTGTTTTCGCTTTTTCAAGATTCGGGGGCATTACATAATAATCTAAACTCAGCAACCCGAGCGTATCACTCCAATGCTCATACTTGCCAATGTTCAATGTTACATCGTAAGAGTTGATTGGATTGGCAACAAACCAATCAAACTTCCTGAAACCGTTTTTCAAATCAGTAGTCTTGCGCAACCTGCCGTTAGAAACATCCATTAAATCTTTAGGACATGTGATTGAAATCAACATACTATCAGGCTCATCACTTTGATGATCTTTGCAGGGCCACCAACAACTTGCACCTGTACCCTGGCACGATACAGCAATCCAGTCAATATTATCTTCATCTCTCGTAAAAGTAAAACCCCCATCCCAGGGTGCATTTTTTGCAACCTGCGGATTGCCGCTGTAATAAACAAAAACACTTTGGATTGACTTTGCTCTTAATGGTTCGGTAAAATCAATAAACACTGCATTGAACTCTCGTTTGTATTTCAACTCTTTATTATTGAAAGTGATTTTATCCAGTTTCATATTTTCAAACAAATCCAGTTGAATACGTTGAGTAAGATTGTTAACCCGAAATCTTACTTCCACAAAACCTGAAATATATCTTTCATCAGGCTGCACTTTTATATCGAGATGATAATAAGTTACATCAAAGCAGGTGCGCTCTTCACGCAATGAACCACGCAAAGTATCAGCACGGGTAAATTCTTTTTTGTCATCACCTAATTGCGCATGTGCAACATGTATGGTAAATGTTATCGAAATACATATCAATAAAAATTTCAGTTGATGTTTCATAAAATGGAATTTGGATTTTTATTTTGGATAAAGTAAAATGATTTGGATATATGTTGCGATGAATTAACAACCTTTAACCTGATCAGGTTTACGGTGTTGTGTTTACGCTTTGTTGTTTTAGAGCGAACTAAAGTTCGCTGTTACAGGCTGCGCATGTGAATTGTCATTCGATAAAATTTTCGGAAAGTGAAAGAGCTTTGTCAAAGTTGAAGTCCAAATCCCATATTTCCATATTCCCATATTTCCAATTTCCTTTGCGCCATGTTTCCCGATTTGAATTTACCAACATTTCCAGCACGTATTGAAAAAAACGGTGATGAACATCGCATATTCGATATTATCCGTAAAAAATTTATTTTACTTACGCCCGAAGAGTGGGTACGTCAGCATTTTCTGAATTTTTTGATTACTGAGAAAAAATATCCTGCATCACTTATTTCGGTCGAACGCGGCCACAAATTGAATACCCTGCAAAACCGCACTGATATTTTAGTTTATAATAAATACGGCCAGCCGTGGCTTTTAGTAGAATGTAAGGCGCCTGCAATTTTATTAAGTGAAGAAACTTTGCACCAGGCTTTGCGTTATAACCTTACTTTAAATGTTAACTACCTTGTGGTAACAAATGGCTTTGAACATTACTGCTGCAAACAATCAGATAAGGAGTTTGTGTTTATTGATGATTTGCCTGAGTGGAACAAAGGTTGAATGTTTGAATGATTGAATGATTGAGTTAGGAAAAAATCTGAATGATTGAATAATTGAGTGACAAGGTAACGCGGCAATGATTTGTAATTCTCAATTTTTATTTAATTTCTTCCCTCATTCATTGACGATAAACTTTCGGAAAGTTGAAGGAACTTTCCGAAAGGAGTCCCGCATATACATTATTCCAACATTCCTTCATTCATTATGACACACCGAAATCCATCATTCAATCAATCATTCATTCATTCAAAACTCAACCTTCCAATATTCCCATATTTAAGTACATTCGTGCCTCCAAAAAATTAAAATCTCAAAAATAGTAACATGAAACAAATTCTATCCATTAGAAATTTAATAATGGCGACTGTAGCAGGTCTTACCATTTTTAACCAGGGCTTTTCGCAAGCACCGCAAACAATAAAAACACCTTCTGACAGGCCACAGTATCTTGAAAAAACTGTAATATTCAGAGTAAAACCTCAATTCCGTAACCTATGCGCAGTAGCTGGTATTGATGATGCCGATCTTCAAAAAGTATTTTCGTCATTAGGTATTGCAACTTATGCAAAAATTTATCCGAGACATAAGCAACCTGAAACAGAATATAATCAATACAGGCAGCCGCTTGTTGATTTGTCACTTATTTACGAAGTTCACTATACAGCCAATGTAGCTGTTGAAACTGTAGCCATACGTCTAATGCGAACAGGTAAGTTATTATATGCTGATCCACATTATATTTATCCCGTAACTTATACGCCAAATGATCCGCAAATTGGTTCACAATATCACTTGAATAAAATAAATGCTTATTTAGGCTGGGATGTTGAAAAAGGTGATACCAATGTAGTTGTAGGAATTGTTGATTCGGGCACTGATCCTAACCATCCTGATTTAGCCGGAAATATAAAATACAATTATGCTGATCCTGTAAATGGAATTGATGATGATGCTGACGGTTACATAGATAATTTTACAGGATGGGATGTAAGCGAAAATGATAATGATCCAACTGTTGATCAAACCGTGCATGGTTCGCACGTTTCAGGCTGTTCATCAGCTACTACTGATAATGGTGTTGGCGTGGCAGGTTCAGGATTCAAATGCAAGTTTTTACCCGTTAAAGCTGAAAAAGCTTCCAGTGTTGATGTTATTGAAAATGGTTATGAATCCATTGTATATGCTGCTGACCATGGTTGCAATGTAATTAACTGTTCATGGGGTGGACCCGGTGGCGGTCAATACGGACAGGATGTGATTAATTATGCTGTTTATGATAAAAATGTAACCATGATGGTTAGTGCAGGAAATAACAATAATGAGGTGGTGCAGTATCCGGCAGCATACAACAACGTTTTTGCAATTGGCTCTACAAAAGCAAACGATTCCAAGTCGAACTTTTCTACTTATGGTTATTTTGTGGATATGTGTGCCCCGGGCGATAACATTCTTGCAACAGTTTATAATAATACCTATACAACCATGAGTGGCACATCAATGGCATCGCCCATTGCAGCAGGTTGTGCGGCAATTGTTAAGTCACACTTTCCTGCGTACAATGGTTTGCAGGTTGGTGAGCAACTTCGTGTAACTTGTGATAATATCTACCCCTTGAACCCTAACTATACTAACAAATTAGGCAAGGGTCGCATCAATATGTACAATGCGCTCACCGTTTCAGGTCCCTCTATTCGCTTTACTAACAGGCAATTTCATGATGGTAATGATGATTCATTTGTAATTGGGGATACCATCAACGTGACGGGATATTTTAAAAATTTTCTTGCCGCTACTTCTAATCTTACTGCAACACTGAGTACCACCTCAACAATGGTTACAATTTTAAACAGTACAATTAATCTTGGAGTGATTAATACTTTGGATTCAGTAAGTAATGCATCAAACGCTTTTACTATTAAAATTAACCCCACTGCTGCTCAAAATGCCAAGATACTTTTTAAAATTGCATACAGTGATGGCACATATAGCGACTTTGAAATTTTTTACCTCGGTGTTAATGTGGATTATATCAATGTAGCCATTAACCAGATCAGCACCAGTATTACCAGCAAGGGTCGTATCGGATGGAATACAGATCCCACTACAGATGGATTAGGATTTCAATATAACGGAACACAGTTATTGTATGATGGAGGATTCATAGTTGGTGTTGATGCATCAACAGTGAGTGATGTGATACGAGGTATTAATACCGGGCCTGATGCCGATTTTCAATCAGTGCAGAGTGTAAATGAAATAGGCCCTTTTAAATCAGACATGGATCTTACCGGAAAATTCAATGACAATCCTGCCTCACCACCGATGAATTTATTAGTTACCCATAAATCATTTGCATGGGTAAACCCAGGTGATGATAAATATGTAATAGTTGAATATGTTATTAAAAATAACGGCACATCGGCATTGACAAACCTCTATGCAGGAACTATTTTCGATTGGGATATTATGACCTTCGCACTTAACAAAGCATCGCAGGATATTGGTTTGAAAATGGGTTATGCCTTCAGTACAGAAGTGGCCGGGTTATATGCGGGAACAAAATTACTTACCAGCGGACCTTTTAATCATTATGGTATTGATAACGGTGCAGTGCCTATTGGAGGAGTTGACATTGTGACCAACGGTTTTGAAACCTCTGAAAAATATACCACAATTTCAACATCACGCACGGATGCAGGCGGAACTGGCACCGGTAATGATGTGTTAGATGTGGTTTCAACAGGACCTTTTACCATTAACCCCGGAGATTCCGTTACAGTTGCTTTCGCATTAATTGCAGGTGATGATTTAGCTGATATTACTCAAAGCGCAATCAATGCACAGATAAGATACAATTCAATAACAGCAGTTAATGAGTTGAGCAGTTCAAATCCATATATGCTTGCCGTAAGTCCTAATCCTGCAACTTCACAAACTACGTTGCATTTTAATCTCAATAAAGCTGAACAAATTAAAATTGAAATTTTTAATGCAATCGGCAAACAAGTAATGCTTGTAGAAAATAAAAATTATGCTTCCGGCAATCACAGCTTAACTTTGAAAACAACATCACTTGCTCCCGGAGTGTATTTTATAAAAATGAATAATGGCAAATCAGGAAGCCTTGTTAAGCTTACTGTACTTAACTAATAAATAGCTGATTAAAAAAGTCTTCCTGCTAAAAAACAGGAAGACTTTTTTATTTCATCTTGGTATTATTACTTTCGGCCGCTGAAGATGGAAATAGGGAAATAGGGAATACGGGAATACGGGAATACGGGAATACGGAAATACGGAAATACGGAAATACGGAAATAGGGAAATAGGGAATTCGGATTCCGATGTATCGGAAGGAAATAGAGTTTATGGTTTCTTAATTCGATATTTAAAATGTTCTTAACTCTTTTTTCAAAAATCTTTGACTCGGGGCAGGGATATTATCCCAGGTTACATGTCATCGCCACATAATAATAAAATCACCAAATCATAAAATAAAATGAGCTTAAAAGGAATATTAGCAATTTCAGGAATGCCGGGCTTATACAAAGTAGTGGCACAAACCAAAAACGGTTTTATCGTGGAATCATTTACGGATAAAAAACGTTCTCCTGTTTCATCAACACAGCGCATCACAATGCTCGAAGACATTACCATGTATTGCACCAGCCGCGATGCATCGTTAAAAGAAGTGATGCTGAAAATGAAAGAAAATGCCGAAGCTGCATCAGCAATAAGCCCCAAGGCTGACGGCAATGAGTTGAAGAAATTCTTCCTTACCATTTTGCCTGATTATGACCAGGAACGTGTTTACCCATCAGACATACAAAAAGTAATAAAATGGTACCAGGCGTTGAAAGACCATGTTACATTTGAAGACGACCCTGAAGAAGATAAAAAAGAAGAAGAGCTTGTTGAGGAATTGAAAGAAGTTGCAGGCGATGCTGAAAAAAGTATGAAATCAAAAAAATCTCATAAAGATGATCTGCATAGCAAAGCCGATGTTGGAATGAATAGAGCATCATCAGAAAAAAAAGTAGCCCCCGTTAAAACACGTAAGAAAGTTTAATCGTTTTTATATGACAGATGAATACATTCCATCATTGTTTGGTCAGTGATGGAATTTTATTTTTTCATAAGGAATTAATGTCAGAAACCTTTTTCAGGGTTTCAGACATTTAATCCGAAGCAATTTTGAAAGGCAAACGCATCAATTATTTTACTCCGAATAAATAAATATCAATAGCGAGTGAATTTATTCACTCGAACAGTCGAACGAGAAAAAAAATGTCTGAAACCCGAAAAAGGTTTCTGACATTTCATCGCAAACGCATCAATTATTTTACTCCGAATAAATAAATATCAATAGCGAGTGAATTTATTCACTCGAACAGTCGAACGAGAAAAAAAAACGTCTGAAACCCGAAAAAGGTTTCTGACATTTAATCCGCAAACGCATCAATTATTTTACTCCGAATAAATAAATATCAATGGCGAGTGAATTTATTCACTCGAACAGTCGAACGAGAAAAAAATGTCTGAAACCCGAAAAAGGTTTCTGACATTTAATCCGCAAACGCATCAATTATTT
>JBDTRM010000034.1:0-4642 GCA_039931675.1 Bacteroidia bacterium
CATCATGCAAATCGCGACTGATGCGCTCTCTTACCGCTGCAAGTTGTTTAACCCTGTTCAATTCATATCTATTTATCAAATATAAAATACCGCTAAACACCGTTAGACACAAAATTATAAACCACCACGTTTGCCAGAAAGGTGGCTTGATTGAAATAACCATCTGTGCACCTGTTTCATTCCATACACCATCGTGGTTTGCAGCTTTCACTCTGAAAGTATAAGTACCGGGTTTGAGCTGCGAGTAACTTATATACCTGCGCGTATCACTGTAAACCCAGTCGCGGTCAACGCCTTCGAGTTGGTATGCATAATGGTTTTCCTGGTTGCGGAAATAACTCAATGCAGCAAATTCGAAGGAGAGGTTGTTTTCTTTATAACTCAATGTGATGTTATTATTTCCTGTTGGAGTTTCCTTGTCCATAACTTTAAACGAAGAAATGACTACAGGGGTAAAAGGTTTTTTATTCTCAATCCTGTTAGGGTCAATGATGTTGTATCCTGAAATTCCTCCAATGAGCAGTGTGCCGTCCTTCAGCTTCAGTGCTGCACCCGTATTGTATTCATAATTCTGGATGCCATCTTTTTCAGTAAAATTCTTGCAGGAATAATCTGTCGGATTGAACCTGCATAAGCCGTGGTTGGTTCCCATCCACAACATGCCGTTATTGTCACAAACCAGGGTATAGATTTGGTCGTTTATCAATCCATCTTTCATGGTGAAGTGTGTGAAATTATCCTGTTCCTTGTTGTAGCGATTCAGCCCGCCACCATTGGTTCCTATCCACAGCGTTCCTTTCTTATCAAGACATAAACTTCTCACGCTGTTGTTATGCAGGCTTTTCTGATTACCTGGAATATTCACATAGCGTTTCCATTTATTTGTTTGTTCGTTGTATTTGCACAATCCATTTTCAGTGCCTGCCCAGATATTGCCTTCAGCATCTTCACTCACAACAAAAGCAATTCCCGGTGGAATAGCAGCAGCATCATTCGCATCATAGTTTTTTCATTTCTGTTTGTCTCTTGCAATTAGGTTTGTGAAAGCAATGTCGCCAAAGCATATCCCGTAACGCCAGTCCGTGAAAAAACCACTTTATAACTTATACCATATATGTATTTAATCAAGGGTGGCAGTATTTATGTTAGTTCCGATTAATCGGAATCAAATATAACAAAGTGAGCTAAATAACAGGAACGAGATAAACCAAAGGCTGTTTGCTGCCGCACGCACAGCCGAGGGTGCCTGAAGCACTTGACCAGAGCAGGGAGCCGTTTTTTATTTTCACTTGCAATTCTTGTCTATTATGCCTTGTGCATCGGGGTCACCTAATTCCTTTGCCTTATTTAAGTCTTTACACCCTTCGCTTTTCTTATTATAGCGTAAATAAATTAAACCTCTCCAATAATAGCAATCTGATAAGGAATATTTTTTTTTAATTGAGAAGTTGAAGTCGTCAAATGCTTTTTTTAAACTATCAACATTATAATATGCTATTCCACGTTCGAATTTAATTTCTTCCATTTTAACATCAAATTCAAATCCCGTTTCAACAAATGAATTCTCTACTTTATCCATATACATGAATTCTCCTCCTTTTGTTGAGATAGCTTTGTTAAAGTCTATTATTGCTCCTTTATAATCATCAAGTCGTTTTTTGTTTTTTCCTCTATTTAATAACGCTAAGCTGTTGGCAGAATCCACTTTAATAACTTTTGAATAATCTTCAATTGAGCCTTTGTAATCTTTGGTAAAAGATTTATCAACTGCTCTGTCAAGCATAGCTTTGATATTACCTGGATCTTTTTCAATTGATTTATCCAGGAGTAAAATAGCTTCTTTATAATTCCCTTGTTGTTCTTTCTTATTTGCTTCCGTATGGTAATCCTCTGATGATTTAAAGTCACAAGCTGTGCAGAAAACGAACAATAATATTATTGATAAATGCCGCATTTTAGAATTGCCCATAACACCAGTCCATAAAAACCCCTTTATAACTTATACCATATATGTATTTAATCACTGTTGGCGGTATTTATACTTACAAGCATCAAATATAACAAAGTGAACTACATAACAGGAGCGAGATAAATCGAAGGCCGTTTGCTATTGCACGCACAGGCGAGGACGCCCGCGGTAGCACTGTCGAGAGCTGGGGCACTAAACTTTCGGCTTGCACAAATGTGTCTGCGAAGCACAAAACCCCGCCTTTTGGGAAGGTGCAGTTAGCTGCTGCTGTTGACCTTGTATATGGAGTGTTTTTCACAAAGAAAAAATCAAATAAAAGAATGCGGTTAGAATAATTGAAAAAAAGATGTTAATGATTAAGCCTGCCTTTATCATGTCGCTTTGTGGTACAAACCCTGATGAGAAAACCATCGCATTGGGTGGTGTTCCTGCTGGCATCATAAATCCATATGACGCGGCAATTGTAGCCGGAAGAACCAGTAAAATAGGATTAATGCCTAATTCAATAGAGAACGTAAAAAGAAGAGGCAACACCATAGCAGCACTTGCCGTATTGCTCATAAATTCTGTAAGGATTATACTAAAGATTACGAGAATCCATAAAAAAAAGAACAATGGAATTGTCGTTATTAAGCCGGAGACCTGACTTACCAGCAAGGTGCCCAGTCCACTTTTATCCAGGAGCATACCCAATGTTAGCCCCCCTCCGAAAAGCAATAATATATTCCAGTTGATGCTTTTTAAGATTTCCTCCCAGTTCAAAACCTTTGTGATAAAAAGCAGGAAAATAGCCAGGATAGCTACCAGAGAATTAAAACCACTCGTAATATGCAGGAGAGGAGCAAGGATGCCATCCATCATCCACAATGTTATCGTAATAAAGAATATGGTAGCAAGTGTTTTTATAGGAGCCGCATTATTTTTTTCAAATGCCATAACACTAATCTTCATTTTTTTATCGGGTTTGAAATATAATGTCAATACAACTACCATAACCGGAAAGGTGATTAGAAAAATAGGTACACTATATTTCATCCAATTTATAAATGAGATGTTCAATATACCAGCGCCAATTGCATTGGGTGGTGATGATACCATGGTTATTACTCCTCCGATATTTGCAGAATAGGCAATTCCAAGCATTAGAAATTTTGATTCTGCAGAAACGGTATCCCTTTTTATAAGAGCCAGAATGCCTATTCCTAAAGGAAGCATCATGGCTGTTGTAGATGTATTGCTTACCCAGCAGGCAATTAAAGAAGTGGCAAACATGAGTAGTATAGAAGATCGGTAAAAATTTCCACGCGCCAGACTGATAAGTTTATGAGCCAGCATTTTATCCAGAGAATGATGTGATAACGCACCGGCAAGCACAAAACCTCCCATAAATAAGAAGATGATCGGATTTGCAAACTCTGTGAATCCTTCCCTGGGTGAAACCAGTTGCATAAAAATGGCAATCACAGGAATCATTAAACTTGTCAATGAAAGAGGTATTGCTTCCGTCACCCATAATATCGCTACCATTATCAGCAAGGCAAAGGCTTGCTGAGCTTTTTGATTAGTAAAAACGGGAAAATACAATAATGCAATAAAAACTACTATTGCAATAAATAAAGCAGTAAGGTTTATTCTTTTCTTCCCCATTACATTTTAGACAAATAAAATATACGCTATAAACATTTGATAAGGCAACAGTAGGAAAATAAAAATATGGTTCTATTTCTTCATTTATTATGGAGTTTCAGTAAAGTAGCAACTAACGTTTGGCGGCTACAAGAAGTGCGGGAATTTTACCACAAATGTTGATGTGGAGAACCAAACTTTGATTAACCATAAATGTGTCTGCGGAGCACTGAACCACCACTTTTGCCAAACCGCTGTTAGCAGCTGCCGTTCTCTTTGTCGTCATAAGTTAGTTCGTTCAATTTGTCAAATACCCATTGTTTGGCACTAGTACCGATTTCCCATTGTTTGTGTTGGCATAGACTTATTTATTAAGTCCAAATCAGTTTTTGTTATTTCCACATTAAATGCTCCTAAATTCTCTTCAAGACGATTAATTTTCCTGGTACCTGGTATAGTAACGATTTCATCGTTTTGACTTAAAATCCACGCAAGGGCAACTTGTGCTTTAGAAGCTTCTTTGCTATGTGCAATTTCTTCGATAACCTCAATAAACTTTACATTTTCTGTTATAGCTTCTTCTGTAAAACGAGGATTACTTAGGCGAAAATCACCTTGCTCTAAATCTGCGCGACTTTTAATTGCTCCTGTCAAAAATCCTCGTCCCAAAGGGCTGTAAGCAACGAACGTAATACCGAGTTCTTTACAAACTTCAAAAATCTCTTGTTCTGGTTCACGACTCCATAAGGAATATTCAGTTTGAAGGGCTGTGATGGGATGAACTGCGTGAGCTCTACGAATTGTTTCAACATCAACTTCACAAAGACCAATGTATTTTACCTTTCCTTGCTTTACCAAATCAGCCATTGTACCAACAATTTCTTCTATCTCTACTTTGGGGTCTTGTCTATGCATATAATACAAATCAATTGCGTCAACACCCAAATTCTGAAGACTTTGGTCGCAAGCTTTTCTTATATATTCTGGTTGTCCATTGAGTCCGAGCCATTCTCCATTTGGCCCTCTCATTACTGCAAATTTCGTGGC
>JBDTRM010000035.1:0-38270 GCA_039931675.1 Bacteroidia bacterium
GAAAAGCCCCATGTTGCAACTGTGTAGGGGGGCTTTGCAGCTACTCGTCTTATTGTTATATGCCATTTTAGGAAGACACGACAATGAAAGTAAATTTTGACATAACAGACAATCACGCATTAAGCATTGCAGGACGACACATCGACCTACATAACAATTTTGATTTTGTCTGTTTTGACTACAACGTAGCGGAGAGAGAGATTAAACTGCATTGGAAAAAATCAAGTGGCGACTGGGTTGACAAAAACGAATTTTCAAGTTTAGTTTTGACACACAGTTCGGTGACATATTTGAAAGTCATAGACCAAGACGAAAAAAGCACTTATGACGATGATAGTTGTTTAGGAGAAATTACATTTTTCCCTTCTACAGCAAGAGAAATAAATGATAGCATCGTGCCACAATCAAAACCAAATGACGGTGACGACATTCTATATTTTTTTGAAAACGGACAACGAATTAGAATTCATTGCGAAAAAATAGAACTAAATGTGAAGTTGCCAATTGACGAATCGGACAACAATTTCACTCATAGTAATTTGACTGAAGAAGAAGCATTTTGGGTTATGCGTTATTTTCTTGACGGTCATTATGAATTAGCAGGTGGAGAATTTGATTTGTCCGACATTTTAAGTGCTACACAACAGTTTGAATTTGACGACAACGGACATTTCGATGGAGAAGTAAAAGGTAAAAGAAGAATTGCACCAGCGGACAGCGGAATGGTTTGGCATTGGAACGAAGCAGTAAAAAAATATAGAGAACAAGGCAGACCGAAACCAACACCCTTGACGAAATGAGAAAAACGGCATATAAAAGCACCTACCCAAAAGGCGGGGTTTCGTGTTCCAAAGACAGTTTTGCGGTTAATGGAAGTTTAGTTTTTCAAATCAAGTTTTGTGGTAAAACTTCCGCCCTTCGGGTAGCTGCAAAACGTTATGTGCAACTTTAAAACCGACCTGCCAACCTCAAACTGACTACCATTAAACAACTTTTTTAAGAACTCTACAGGACAACAACCGTCACCGCTTAGAACGCCAACGCTGAAAAAAAATAAAAAAAATTCCACCGCGCAAAAAATTCTTCCCACCGCACATTGCACACATTTTAATTTACTCAACCCTCAAAATTGTTTCCTGCAAAAATTTAGTTCTACTTCTGGGATTGTAACTTTTTAAAAGCATTTTAATTTCTTGTTTAAACTCTTCAGGTTTCTTTTGATGCACTTCGCTCACTTTGATTTGGTATGTGCCGTGGTGTCGCCTTTTCTTTGCACCACAATAACAAATCAAATACTTTCAATATGAAATCAAATAATTCTTGCCCACAAAACATACTATGAAACTCTATCATAAAATTAAAAAATCATCACACACGGTTTACGATTACCTTACCGATATGCAAAAATTTGTTTCGGTGCATCCGGTTATCTCTAAAATGGAAAAACTCCATAACGACAGTTACTTGGTTTTTGAAACATTACAGTTTGGCTTTATTCCTTATTCATTTACATATACTGTAACGGTTAGCAGTGATTACATGGCTAAAAGAATTGTAATTAATGCTACGATTATTAAAAGTGCTAAAATTCAAATGACTTTTAATATTAATGCAGATGGTGCATATTCCATTATTGAAGAAGAAGTAAATTTCAAAACATCATTACCAATAAAATCAATAATGAAAATGATTTTTAAAAAGCAACATGAAACACTTTTTAAAAATATTGAATCAGCAAAATGATAATAAAATTGCATTTCAGAACAACGCTTAACTAAACAGAAACAGTACTAATTGATTGATAAAAAATAAAATGAAAACTGAAAATTTAAACATCATTAAAATTTCAAAGGCTGCAACCGTTGTAATTTTTCTGGCATTAATCAGATGCATTTCAGAAGTGTTCAGGCTACAGTATTACGCTGAAGTTGATTTAACCTTCATTGAAATAAGACCATTTTTAATTGGAGCATTAATTTCGTCAATCGCACTTTTGCTAATGACATTACTTTCATTTTGGACAAAACCCAGACTCAGTATTATAATTGCCATTGCAACAATTCTTCTCTTATTGGTTACAAAATATTATGCTTAATTAAAATGACAAACGAGACAAAATATCTTTTGTACAAATTACAAAACCGCTTGAGCAGCCTTGTTTTTTTAACGGGAGCAGCACTGCACATTACCAGTTTAATAATAGGCAAAGAAAGGTTTCTTACAACCATTTTTACTCCCACGTTCGATAGCCTGTTTGGTATTCCAATGGCGTTTGCTGGAGTTGCGGGTATTCTGTTATGGAAAAATATGCTGTTAGATTATACCCGAAAAAAAGTTGTTTACTGGATTTGTGTTAGCTATTTGACTTTGAGTATTCCGATGCATGTTCAAACTATGATAACACACGACACCTCGTACATTAATAAGTTTCCTGAAACGTATAGCTATGTTATTATTCCGGTCATGTTAATGTTTGCATGGTTTTTTAACCAAGTTAAATTTAAAAAATAACTAAAGAATTTATAATCTTTAAAATTTGAATTATGGAAATTGTATTACTCCCGTTCGCGATTGCAATGTTGTTGGCTCCTCCGTTTATGAGTGCAATTATGGCGCGTTCATTTGGTCGCCCCTATTGGAATTGGTTTTTTATAGGATGTTGTTTGCCATTGATTGCAAATGTGATTTTGGCTTTTCTTCCTTTACCGAAAAAAAAGAACTGTCAATGAAATAAATAGTTCTGTTAAACTTTAGAAAGTCCGGTATCAACTACCGGACTTTTCTTTTTTTAAGGAGCATAACAAAAGTTGTTTTCATCAAAAACACTTCGCATCAAATTTTTTGCACTTCCATTTTGTATTGATGCAACTCGTTCAACTAAAGTTGTACACCCTTGTACCTGGTGGTTTCTTTGCGACATAAATAAAAATAATATCAAAAATTAATCAAACAAAATGAAATCACAAGACATCAATTCACTAAACACCTGCTGCTACGAGCACACGCTTGAAACACTTAGGAACAATTTCAGGACCGATAAAATTGAAATTAAAATACCACGCTCATTTATGGAACGTGAAAAAAAATGGCAACTGGTTTCCAAAAAACATCAGGTATATACTGATATATTCTTTGCTGCAACACTTGCGCTCTCGATGTTCACATTATTATCACTAACAGTTTAAATATAATTCAAGAAAAAACAATTACAAATTAATTATACATGAATACAAAATGGTAAAAATGAAAAAACAAATTCTATCAATCATTGCAATATGCACACTTGCATTAGCAACAAACACAAAAGCACAAAACACATTTCCGGCAAGCGGAAGTGCCAGTATCGGAACTTCAATACCACACTCCACAGCAGCGTTAGACATCAGCAGCACATCAAAGGGAGTATTGTTTCCGCGTATGACATTGGCACAACGCAATGCTATTGTTTCACCGGCACAAGGATTAGTTATTTATCAAACCGATAATACAAAAGGCATGTATCAATATGATGGCAGTGCATGGAAAGCAGTAACTGCAACAAATAATGTACGCGGCTTAAACAACAATTTATTTATTGGGCAAAATGCAGGTGTAAGTAATACAACAGGGACAGGAAATATTGCTTAGGAAAAGCTGCATTAAAAAGTACAACTGTACAATTGAACAATCTTGCTATTGGTGACTCAGCTCTTTATAACAATGGCGCCACTTTCACTACCGCATATCAGGGCGCATATAATATAGCCATTGGCAACAAAGCACTATTGGCTAATACAGATGGAAACTATAACACTGCTTTGGGTTTTGAATCATTAAATAAAAACACAACCGGAAATGGCAACAGCGTACACGGTAATGGTGCTATGAATGCAAATACAACCGGCAGTTATAATTCAGCTTTGGGAAACCTCGCCTTATCGAGCAATACTAATAGAAGTATTAACACCGCAATTGGAGCAGGAGCACTTCGCTTTAATACGTCAGGAGTGTATAATACTGCTTTAGGGGCTGGAGCGTTAATTTACAATAGTGTCGGAAATTTGAATACAGCAATTGGAAACGATGCCCTTAATAGTAATACAATTGGCATTAAGAATGTTGCATTGGGAGTTGAAGCAGGTTATGTAAATGACAACTCTAATAATTGCACCTATATAGGTTATCAAGCAGACCAGAATTATACTACAGATTATTATAACTCTACCGCAATTGGTAATGCTGCAAGAATAACAGCAAGTTCACAAGTGCGAATAGGCAACTCATCAGTCACTTCTATTGGTGGTTATGCCAACTGGACTACTTTGAGCGATGGAAGATTTAAAAAGGAAATTAATGCAGATGTACCGGGATTAGATTTCATAAACAAATTGCGCCCTGTTACTTATCACTTTGATATAAATAAACTGAACCAATTTATTTACCGTGATGACAAAGTAAAGTTTACTTCAGAAGAATTGAAAGTTAAAGAAGGAGAATTGCAAACAGGTTTTATTGCACAGGAAGTTGAAAGCGCTGCACGAGAATTGAATTACGATTTCAGCGGTGTGGACAAACCTAAAAATGCTGATGATATGTATGGTTTGCGCTATGCGGAGTTTGTTGTGCCGATGGTTAAAAGCATCCAGGAACTTTCAAAAGCCAATGAAGAATTGAAACAACATAACCAGGAATTAAAACAGGATAATGCAGAATTAAAAAAGGAAATAGCTGCAATTAAGAAAGCACTGAACTTGCCGATAACTACCGGAGAGGTAAAAATCACGCAAACGGATGAGGCTTTTTATATTCATCCAAACCCTGCTACCAATAGGGTAAATGTTACAGTAAAAAATTATTCAGATAAAAATCTACTCTTAAGATTTTATGACGCATCAGGAAAAGAAGTTTTATCGCAAGCAGTAACATCCGGCAATATTGAAATCAATACTTCATCACTTGCAACTGGTAAATATGTTGCAAGCCTGTTAGAAGGCAGTAAAATTATCTCCGCACAAAAATTAATCATTAATAAATAACGCTACAAATAAATATTAAAATGAAAAAACAAATTCTATCAATCATTACAATATACGCACTTGTATTTGCAACAAACACAAACGCACAAAACACATTTCCGGCAAGTGGAAGTGCAGGTATCGGAACTTCAACACCGCACTCGACAGCAGCGTTAGACATCAGCAGCACATCGAAAGGAGTTTTGTTTCAACGTATGACAATTGCACAACGCAACGCTATTGTTTCACCTGCACAAGGATTACTTATTTATCAAACCGATATTACAATAGGCTTGTATCAATACAACGGCAGTGCGTGGAAAGCAGTAACTACAACAAACAGTGTACGCGGCTTAATTAACAATTTATTTATCGGTCAAAATGCAGGTATAAGTATTTCTACCGGAACCGGAAATATTGGATTAGGAAAAGGGGCTTTGAAAAGTATCACTGTACAATCCAATAACATTGCTCTTGGCGATTCAGCACTTTACAGTAATGGTTCTGTATCAGCAAATACTTATGAAGGTCGTAACAATGTAGCCATCGGTAACAAAGCTCTAAAATCGAACACGCGAGGAAGTTACAATAGTGCTTTTGGGAATGAGGCCTTAATCAACAATAGTTCAGGCATTGAAAACACCGCAATAGGATATTCCACTTTGCATAATAATACAGCAGGTTCATCTAATAGTGCTTTTGGAAATTTAGCAATGTATGCTAATACCACAGGTAATTTGAATAGTGCTTTTGGAATAAGTGCTTTGTTAAGCAACACTGTTGGAGTCAACAATGTGGCTTTGGGAGCATTCTCTTTGAAAGATAACACTATAGGTACACACAACTCAGCAATGGGATGTGAATCGCTTAAAAATAATACCGTAGGTATCCATAATACAGCAATTGGCGACCGCGCTCTGCTTTACAATACTACTGGAGATTACAATGTTGCTATAGGCAGTTTGGCAGGATATTATACCGACAACTCAAATAATTGCACCTTTCTTGGCTATGATGCAGGGCAGTCGTCACTTACGAATTTTGCTAACTCAACTGCAGTTGGAAATAATTCAAGGATTACAGCTAATGCACAAGTTCGGATAGGAAATTTAGCAGTAAACTCCATTGGTGGTTATGCTAACTGGAGCACATTGAGTGATGGAAGATTTAAAAGAGATATTAAAGCAGATGTTCCCGGTTTGGATTTCATAAACAAACTGCGCCCTGTTACTTATCACTATGATGTAAACAAACTCAATCAATTTATTTATCGTGATGATAGCGCAAGGTTTACTACCGAAGAAATGAAAACCAAAGAAGCCGAATTGCAAACTGGTTTTATCGCACAGGAAGTTGAAAGTGCAGCACGAGAATTGAATTACGATTTCAGCGGTGTGGATAAACCTAAAAATGCTGATGACACGTATGGATTGCGTTATGCAGAGTTTGTAGTACCAATGGTAAAAGGTATGCAGGAGCTTTCTAAAACGAATGAAGAATTAAAGATGGAGAATGTACAATTGGAAAATAGAATTGAAAACCTAACTCAAGAAATTGCAGAAATAAAAAAAGCATTGAACCTGCAAACAACTTCTGAAGAACAAATTAACAAACTTAAAGTGAGTGAAGTCGAGCTATCAGTAAATCAACTTTCATTAATCCCCAATCCTGTCAAAAATTTTGTAACCATTCGTTTTGCAAATGAGAAGGAGCAGGAAATGGAATTGCAGTTTATTGACGCATCGGGCAAAGTAGTAAAGACAGCCATTTCCTTTGGTAGCGAAATGCAAATCAACACCAATGATTTAGCAAGTGGAACATACTTAGTAGAATTATTCAACAATGGAAAATTAATTGCCAGCAAAAAACTAAGCGTTATAAAATAATACAATGAATTATTCACAACTACTATTTATTGCAGGCACCATTCCCTTTATGTATTTGGGAATGGTGCATGTTATAATTGCATTGAAAGACATTAAAGACCCACGAGCATTTACACCCATAAACGATAACGTGAGAAAACAAATGATGGTAAGTCCATTGCGTTTTACTGATAAGACAACTATGTGGAAAGCCTGGCTGGGTTTTAATATCAGTCATGGGTTAGGAGCTTTTGTTTTTGGATTGTTTTTGCAATTGTTGGTTATACAAAATCCGCTCTGCCTCATTTGGCTTACACCACTTGCCGTTTGCATATCAGCAATTTATTTATGGTTATCGCTCAAATTTTGGTTTAACAAACCAACAATTGGAATTGCTACAGGCTTGCTATTTCTCTTGCTTGCGTGGATAATTCAATTGCTTTTTAATTAAAATTAACTGCACTTCAACACTCTATTAAAGCACTTCACTAAAACAAATTTGCAAACACCTCACTACTCAAAGTTACTTTGTAAAAAAAAACTATTGAAGCAACTGGTAATAATTGGTAGCAGTATCTTGATGGAAAAATGGATATGCCAACTGCATTAGAAAATATTATTAAAGCAAGTAATTAATTTAACCAGGTAAGCATCGGAAAATATATCAAGTTTATAAATCGTATATAACATGGAAGTAATTAGAAAAAAAATATTAAAGACACATGGAACCATAGCAGTTTTAGTAGGGATTGCAATGGCAATAGCATCAACTATAGGGGCAACAGAAGGAATAGGAGTTTTTAAATTTCTTCAGCAAAATAAATTAGTTCATGCCGGATTGCTTCAGGCATATTTGCTTTTTGCACTCATAGGAATTATTTTGCTAATGGGGTCAAGAGAGCAAAATGTAAGAAGGTGGAACAGAGTTGGAGCTGCTGCACATGTTCTGATTCTTATTGCATACCTGCTACATTGGAATCTGTTTAGCACTATTGAGAACGGATATTTAATGCGAACAGGGGGTTTGATATTTCATTCTATATTTTTGAGCTTAGAATTGTGGGCAAGCTTTAGCGCAAATAAAAATCAATAAACAGAACCTCTTTCTACTTTTTTAAATCAGAATTAAAAATCTCCATCTTTGTTAATCATCAAAATAAAATGTCAATAAAACATCCCATCAGCAGAAAGAGAATTTACCTGGTTTTATTGGCATTAGATTCCCTTACATCTATTTCAAGGTTTTTTCTTTTTCCAAATCAGAGCATGCTTTTCTATTTGTCGCTTTTTGTTGCCACATTTTTGCTCATTGCTCTTTTGTGGGAATTTCTTTTGATGGCAAGTAGCTTTTTGGAGAAGTATTTACCTGTAGCAGATAAACCTGTAACACGAATTATTGTACAGGTGTTTTTAACTTTTTTATGCGCCAGTCTATTCGGTTACAGTTTATTCAACACAGCCGAAAAAGTATTTAATGTAGTTACGCCCGCTATTCTTAATGCTCTTATTCCACTTCTCTATTTTATGTCGGCTGTTATTTTAAATCTAATTTATTTTGGGGCTTATTATTTTGGAGAATGGAAAGAGCATTTTGTGCGTAGCGAACGATTGCAAAAAGAGCAAGCACAAGTAAAGTATGATGCATTACGCAATCAACTCAATCCACATTTTTTATTTAATGCGCTCACTTCATTAAACAGTTTGATTTTTGAAAATCAGCAATTGGCATCTGATTTTTTGCAACAGCTTTCAAAAGTATATCGCTACACATTGGAGCATAAAGAAAAGGAAACTGTTTCGTTGAGAACAGAAATGAATTTCATAAGCAATTATATTTCGCTTTTTAAAATTCGTTTTCAAGATGCTATTACATTTAAAATTGAATTGAATGAAGAATCGAAAGAGAAAGGAATTGCGCCTGTTACTTTGCAGATGCTGATTGAAAATGCAGTGAAGCATAACATCATTAACAATTCAAATCCATTGAACATTTTAATAACCGCTGATGAAGATTATTTAACTGTTGAGAACAGTGTAAACAAAAAGTCACAAGTAGAAACGAGCAACAAACAAGGATTGGAAAATTTTAAAGCACTCTATCAATACCTTTCGGATAAATCAATCGAGATTACAGAAACCGAAAAATTATTTACAGTAAAAATTCCATTAATATAAATTGATATGCAAGCAATAATAATTGAAGACGAACCATTGGTAGCAAGAGATTTGCAGAAATTAATTTCACAGATTGATTCAGCAATAAATATTGTAGCCGTAATTGATTCGCTCAAATCAGCAATAGAATATTTTAAGTCAAACCCCGAACCCGATTTGCTTTTTATGGATATTCAATTAAGCGATGGAGTAAGTTTTGATTTGTTTAAGCAGGTGGAAATAAAATGCCCTGTTATTTTTACCACTGCCTATAACGAATATGCAATTCGCGCTTTTAAAGTAAATAGCATTGACTATTTATTAAAACCTATTGACAAAGTTGAATTGACAACTGCAATTGAAAAGTTTAAAAAATTAAAAGAAAATCCAACTGTTGATATAAAAGAACAATTGCAATCTTTAATGCAACATATTGCATTACCAAATAAGACCGAAATTTATAAAGAGCGATTTTCAGCCCACCTGGGAAAATCTTTTATCATCATAGATGCTACTAACATTGTGTGCTTTCAAAAAGATGCTTTGATTTATATTATTACAAAGGACAAACAACAATTTATCACCGATTTTCAAACGATGGAAGAAGTAGAAGAGCTATTGAATCCAAAATATTTCTTTCGTGCCAACCGCCAATTCATTATTAATGCCAATGCAGTAGAAAGTTACCGAACAGATTCCTATTCCAAACTAATTGTAAAAATAAAGCCGCCCGTTAATATTACAGTTGACATCAGCAGAGAAAAAGCGCAGGCTTTTAAAAGTTGGTTGGGTTAGAATTTATTTGGTTATAAAAGATGTTTTATACTATTTACAAGATGTTTTATAAAGTTTGCAATCAATTTTATAATTCTCCTTCCGACAATAAAAAAGAAAAATCCCGCACACAAAAAAATACACTATCAATAATCAAACAGGGATGCTTCTATTTCCAGTTATTGAAACGAATAAGTCAACCCTGCCAAAGCGCTAAAGCGATAAGTGGGATAATTATACCATTGCTGGTATTTTGAAAAGCCTATATTGTTAAGGTTAAGGAAGAATGAAAGAGCTTTTGTATAGCGATATTCTGCTGAGAGATTAATGTCGCCCCATGATTTTAGTTTTCCTGATCCCATAGAGCTTTCATAAATTTTATAATTGCTTGAGGAGTGGATAAACCAATCTGTTTTGATAATGATTTTATCAGAGATATTATAATTCAATGATAAGGTAAACACAAAAGGTGAAACATGCCAGGGTTTCTCTACTGCGGAATCTAACTTGGAATAGCCAAAGTAATCAGCCTTAAACCAGAGATTAAGTTTTGTGTTGTGCTCGTAACCTAATTCACCATGTACGGTGTTAAGTGTTGCATCTGAATAAACAGGCGAAAAGGTGACAGGATAAATGCCGCTGTAATTATTTACATAAAACAATTCATCTTTGAGACTGGCAAAGTTTACGTAAGCATTAAAATGAAAATCATTGTCAATCCTGATATTGGTTCCGAACTTTACATTGTGCAATTGATTGGTATTTGCAAAGTAGATGGTGTCATATAGAAATGGATTTTCACGACTGCTTTCTCTGAAATTCCTGTTCTGAATTTTTCCATTAAGCTCTCCGTAAACTATCACTGATTTTTCTGCAAGTGTATAATCAAATCGTGCAAACGGATATAAATGCGCCTTTGTTTCTGCTTCCGACTCTACCTGAAAATTGAATCCCACACTAAATTTCCACGGTTCCATATCAAAATCATATTTTGGAGCTATACTGATAAGAGAGCGATTAAATTCGCGAATTGGTTCGGTGAATTTGGTGTAAGCGAAATTTAAATCACCATGCAAGTAACCCTCATAAAAGTTTTTACCGAGCATTGCATTTAAACCAAAGCGGCTTTCTTTTATATCATGATTATCACTTATGTTATAAAAATCAAACCCAAATTTATGCTCTAATTCATCATGATTTGCATACAGGCTTTCATACTCGATTTTTCCTGAAAGGTCATTGAATAAATGCTCAATGTCTTTTTTTGAAATAATAGTTGACTCTGCATCATAGCCATAATAATGATACATGTTTCGCTGATAAGCAAGCTGCGCTCCCATAGAAGAGTGATCTAAAAATTTTTTACCATTTGCCTCAACTAAATTTAGTGAGTTACCCGGGAAACCATAATCTGTTATTTTTCCTGTTGACGAAAGATGCTTTAGATGTATGCCTGCATTAAAATCTTTTGACCGCAAAGCATTGTAATAAAGATCACCATAAAATGTATTCTGCAATCCGTATCCGCCTTCAAAATATCCACGGTATAATTTTTTTATGTTTTCATCTTTGATCTTCACCGCTTTGATTGGAGAAATATTATAAGCCGAAGGCAGTGGCTTTGGATCAATGTTGTAAGTTAATTTCGGAACTTCAAACGATGCAGTATCTGCCGTTGGCGAATCACTTATTTTTCGCGCTTCAGCAAGAATAGGTTTATAACCTTTTACTACGGTGATGTCATTGTTCAACTCGCCTTCTTTCTGTTGCGCATTAAGTGCAAACGGAAAAAGGATAAGTGCTAAAATTGATTTTTGAAATTTATTCATTGTTTTATTTTTATTTTTTCTCAGCGGACTGCAAGCCGAATCTCAGCCGGTTGCGACTGCAAGTCGCCACCAACACCCACGCGACTAAAGTCGCTTAACTCCGAATTTTCAATTTTCAATTCCCTTCGGGAACTTCTTCCTCTTTCTTGAAAATTTTATTTTCATCTTTTGTAAGCGCATCATATTTATCCTGCGCTATTTGTCTTACATCATCTGCATCATCAGGATTTCTTTCGTAATTATCGGCTATGCTTTTATAGGTTCCCTTTGCCTGGAAGGTATCGCCTTGCGCTATGTATGCATCACCCCAAATGATGTAACCTTTTGCAAGCCAGTAATCATAAGATGGATTCATCTTTTCCAATTCATGAACACGCTTGCCTACATTTTTATAGTTCTTTAATTTGTATTCGATAACTGCCAGGTTATACTTTGCTTCTGCTGCGCGCACACCAGTTTGAATTTTGTCAACTGATGTATATTCATTTTGTGCTGTTGTTAAATCTTCTTTAATCATTGCACATCTTGCATTATATAAATGTGCCTCATTGATTAAGTCATTGGGAACTTTATCTGTTGCCAATAGTTTTTGCGCGGCAGTAATACATGCATCATAATTATTCATGCTGTAGTTGCAGCGCATTTGTCCTGACAAGGAAGCTGTAATATTGTCTTTAAAATTTGCTACCTGTTCCAATTTTTGAAACTGAAGTAATGACTTTGCGTAATTCTTATTCAGGAAATTTAATGCAGCAGCTTTTAACAATGCTTTCTCTGAAAAATCGCTTGTAGGTTTTTCAGTAATGATTTCATAACCTTTCAATGCATCATCGTATTTTTTTGCAGCGTAATCACATTCAGCTTTATAAAAAGTTGCATTCAAACTATATGATCCATCAGGGAAACGGCTTAGGTAAGTTGCAAATGCATCGCCTGCTTTTACATAGTCACCATTTTGATAAGCCTGTTCGGCAGCATCATAAAAAATAGTGTCTTGCGCACCGTTAGCAATTTTTGGTCCGGGTAAATTATTTGCAAATGTTATAAACTCATCAGGCTTCCCTTCCTTAATAAATGCATTCCTCATTCCTTCCAATGCTTCATTGGCTTCTGGCGATTGCGGATAATTTTGAACCACTTCTTTATAAGCATCTATTGCTTTTGCGTTATCTCCATTGTTATAATAAATCAAACCGGTTTTTAAACGTGCTTTAATTACATAATTACTCGAAGGAAATTCAGTTACCACACGATTGAATTGCTTTAATGCTTCGGTTGAATTATCATTAGCAAAAAGCGCAACTCCTTTTTCATAGAGTGCATCATCAAAGTAGGCTGACTTTTTATAGTTGTCTTCAATTTTTTGCATGCTCTGAATTTTTACATTCATATTGCCCTGCAAGCCAGCAATCATTCCCTGTTGAAAATAACAGTAATCGCTTGCAGCATCCTTGTTTGCTATAGCTTCGGCATAACTTGATTTTGCGGTTTCATAATCGCGAAGCATAAAACTTGCATCGGCAATTCGAATCACTGCATCATTATACCTTTTAGCATCAGTGCTGTTTTTGTCTTTAATATATTTACGATAGCAAATGAGCGCTTCACCATAATTCTCTTTTTTGAAATAACAATATCCCTGGTTGTAATTTCCATCATTATAAAAATCTAACCGCAATGCAGAAGGATAGGTGAGAAAAATTTTATTCTCTGCGATTGCAGCGTCAAAATTATTTTGCCTGTATAATGCTTCACCTTTCCAATAAATTGCTTTTGCACTTAACAAAGCATCGGTGTTGTTTACAATCGTTTTGTCAAACATACTGATGGCTTTCGGCAAATCCACATCATTATAAAATTCAATCCCGCGGTAATAAGCCACTTTTTGATATGCGGCTTTTGCATTGGAGCTTTTATTCGAAATGCTTTCTAATGCAGCAAGAGCCTGTTTGTAATCGCGCGTGGTGAGATACAACTGTGCCAAATATTCTAAAGACTGATCGCTTTTTGGGGTGCCCGGATATTGTTTTATAAAATCTCGAAATGCATTGATAGCAGCCGATGTTGCGTTCAACTCATAAGACAATTTGCCATAATTAAACAAAGCATCTTCTTTAATTTTCGGATTAAAATCTTTTTTTGATGCAAACAGGAATGCATTGCGCGCACTTGATTTATTTCCTGTTTTTATAAAACATGCCGCTAAGTGATAGTTTGCATTTTGCGCAAGCGAATCATCAAGATTAATTACTTTATTGAAACTTGCTATTGCCTTTTCATAATCACCGTTACTGTAATAACAATATCCTAATTCATAAATATCCGAACGATTTAAATTAGGCGAAGTGCGCTGATAATCTTCAAAATATTTTGCAGCATTGGCATAATCATTTTTGCGATAATATGATTCAGCGATCAGGCGTTTCATGTCAGGCACATTTTGCAGGTTAGGTTTATCCAATGCAGGAATTGTGTGACTGATTACATCATCATACTTGCCTTGCTGAAAATAAATTTGCGCCACATAGTATGGAGCAACAGGCGCAAAGGCTTCGCTCTCGCTAAGCTTGTTAAATGATTTTAAAGCCGTTTCATAATTATTATTTGCATAAGCAATGTGTGCATAATAGAAATTTGCAGCACCATTATACTTTGAATCAACGTTGATGATCTCATGAAAATTCTTTGAAGCTTTAACTAAATCACCACTCATAAAATAAGCATAACCGCTTTTAAAATAAAACTCTGTTATTTCATCCGGAGTTAATTGAGTAACATCTGATTTCTCAAACCATTCGACAGAACGCTTCCATTGCCTTTGTTTATAGTAAACTTTTGCAAGCTGCCACGCAGCAAGCCTTGTTTTATTTTCGGCAGGATATTCCTCCACAAAATTGCGGAGTTTGATTTCAGCATCTTTATTAAACAACTCAGCACTGCATACCGCAGAAAAATAAAGCGCATTAATCTGTGTGGTACGTGATACATTTTTTTGCTCAAGCGCTTTGTCAAATTCTAAAATAGCTGCGCCATATTTTTCTTTGGTAAACAAGTCATAGCCTTGCTTATAGTATTGCTCAGGTTCAATATAAACCTGTGGTTGCTGTGCATTCGCAAGTTGCGATGCGAGCATCAGTATCAAAATAAATCGTTTCATCATAGCTTAGCAAACCAATCGTAAATTGGTTTTTACATTTGGTTTCAAAATTATGGTATGCAAACGTGAGGCTATCGGTTTTTATTACCCTGCACACTATTTTTATGAAAAGCGAGTTGTTGATAAGATGGTACACTGATTTATCTGATTTAGGTGATTTATTATGATTTTAAGAAATTACTTTTTTCGATTACAAAATCTAAAGTAAAGTCCATAGTTTAGATTCACATTTGAACAGTTTGTTAACTTTTATGGAATGAGTTATGAGGAAGTATTATCTGCCTTTCCTGAATTGACTAAAGAAGATATTCTTACATGTTTAGCATTTGCGGCTGACAGTCAACGTAAAGTGCAAATTGCTGTTTAAATTTTTTTTATTTCTCCCTCTCCACAGTATATTCAATCAATTTAATCAATGATGTTTTATACACGCTGTCTTTAAAATCGTTAATGCTGTTTAACGCAAGCAATTTGTATTCATTCATTTTTTGTTTTGCGTATTCCATCCCATTATACCTTGTGACAAACTGAAGAACTTCCGCCACCTTTTTCTGATCCTCATTTTGGTTTTTGATGATGTAAATAATATCACGCTTTTCTTTTTTGGTGGCTTTGGTTAATGCATAAATTAAAGGCAGAGTCATCTTTCGTTCTTTAATGTCAATGCCTGATGGCTTGCCTGTTTTAGCTGCATCATCATAATCAAACAAGTCATCTTTTATTTGAAATGCAATGCCGATGTTCGTTCCTATATCGTGCATCTTTTTAATCTGAATTTCATCAACACCTGCCGAAGCTGCACCCACACCACAGCATGAAGCTATCAACGATGCTGTTTTGTTTTTAATGATCTCGAAGTAAATACTTTCTTCAATGTCTAACCTGCGCGCTTTTTCTATCTGCAACAATTCGCCTTCACTCATCATGCGTACAGCTTCACTTACAATCTGTAACAAATGAAAATCTTTGTTGTCAATTGAAAGCAGTAAACCTTTACTCAATAAATAATCGCCAACAAGCACTGCGATTTTATTTTTCCAAAGTGCATTGATAGAAAAAAATCCCCTGCGAAGATTTGAATCATCCACCACATCATCATGCACTAAAGTTGCTGTGTGCAATAATTCAATAAGTGAAGCACCACGATAGGTTGATTCGGTAATGCCACCATTCATACCTGCGCACAAAAACACAAACATGGGGCGCATTTGTTTGCCTTTACGTTTTACAATGTAGTGCGTAATCTTATCCAACAGCGGCACAGAACTTTTCATTGACGTTTGAAATTTTTTTTCAAACTCACGCATGTGTGCATCAATCGGTTGTCTTATATCGTCAAGTGAAATAGCCATAAGGGTGGGGCAAATGTAGCAGGATTTCCTTCTTTTGTTTTCTGAAAATTGTAATGACGAGAAGCTTTTCTGAAAATTATTAATTTATTTATCTTATTTTTGTTATCTAATAAACAGTGATGAAAAAATCAAATCCACATACAAAAATTGAAGATGCAGAACGTTACATTGACAATGCACTCGAAATTTTAAAAACGAAGGCAGGCAATGGCGTGCCTGGCTATTACTCTGATGCGAAGTATGTTAAGATGGCTTGCAACACTGCATGGAATGGCGTTTTAGTCGCACTTGATACCATAGTGCCTGTGCCAACAAAGGGCAAAAGAAGATCAGTTGATAATTACAAAGAATACCTGGCAATACGTAACCGAAAAATCCTCAACGACTTTGTAAGTGCTTATAACTACCTGCATCTTTTTGGAGGTTATGATGGCGACCTCAACAAAAAAACCGCACAAACAGGTTTGCAACTTGCTGAAAATGTGATTGAGTGGTGTAAAAGAAATTAGAATCAGGTGATTTGAAAAAGAATTTTTTCAGCGTTGTAAATTCTGCATAACAAACTCATTAAGTTCATTTTCTTTGAATGAAACGCTCTTACCCTTGTCGAGATTTTTAATTGCTTTTTTCAATCTTTTAAAATACTCATCCGGAGCTTCAGTTTTGTTCAATTCAAAATCAGTTGCACTTGATATAGTTAAAGTAATTTCGCGGTCGTCCTTAAAAAGCCCTTTGATGGAGTTAATGATATTCAGATTTAAGTCTGAAACCTTAAGTCTTAAAGTAGTTTCCATTAATAGATATTTTTTTGTAAAAGTAAAAAATTAACGTAATAGCTTACGTTTAAACTATTCATTGATGCTTGAAATTTCTTTTCAAACTCATGCATGTTTGCATCAATCGGTTGTCTTATATCGTCAAGTGAAATAGTCATAAATGAAACGGCAAATGTAACAGGATTTCCTGCTTTTGTTTTTCAAAAAATTGTGATGATGTGTGCATTCATAAAATGATTAATTTATTTATCTTATTTTTGCTATTGAATTAGCAGAGATGAAAAAATCAAACCCAAATACAAAAATTGAAGATGCTGCGCGTTACATTGACAATGCTGTCGAAATTTTAAAAACGAAGGCAGGCAATGGAGTGCCCGGTTATTATTCAGATGCAAAGTACGTTAAGATGGCTTGCAACACTGCATGGAATGGCGTACTTGTTGCGCTTGATACTTTAGTGCCTGTGCCTTCAAAGGGAAAACGAAGATCAGTTGATACTTATAAAGAATACCTGGCGGCCCGTAATCGTAAAATTCTGAATGACTTTGTAAGTGGCTATAACTACCTGCATCTTTTAGGAGGTTACGATGGCGACCTCAATAAAAAAACCGCGCAAACAGGTTTGCAACTTGCTGAAAATGTGATTGAGTGGTGTAAAAGAAATTCTAATCAGGTGGTTTGAAAAACGACTATTTGTTCCATCAAACCTTTTTCTCATTCAAAAACAATAAAGAACATCCAATCAAAAACGCAATGACTCCTGAAAAAATTAATGCTACCTGAGGATTTATTTTATACCAGATCAAACCTGTCCATGTGCTTGCAATTAGCGATGCAATACTTGCAAAGCCGGAGTAGAAACCAATGGCAGTAGCAGTTTCAGTTGGCTTACAATTTTTTGTGATGAAGGCTTTACTTGTTGATTCAAAACAAGCAGCATAAATTCCATACACAAAAAATAAAAAAGCAATTGCTATAAAATTACTGGTGAGATTTATTCCAACATAAACAATTGAAAATAAGATGAAACCTGTTATGATCACTTTTATCAAACCAAATTTATCGGCAATTTTTCCTATCGGATAAGCAGTTGCTGCATAAACCAAGTTATAGAAAACATAGAAGCCAATCATTTGTACATCGCTGTAACCTTTATCTTTTAGTAACAGTAGCAGAAAAACATCAGCACTATTAACCATTGCAAAAACGAGCAATTGAATCACGGTTTTTTTGTAAGGAGCAGAAGCTATTTTCCAATAACCGATATAATTAAAGAAGCCGTAATTTTTTATTTCAGGTTTTTCTAAAACTTTTTCTTTTACAATTAAGGTTGTGAAAACAGCAAAGATGCAGGGCACTGCTGCAATGACAATTACAGTATGATATTGTTCGGGATAAAAATAAAGATAGAGTAGTGCAATTAAAGGTCCGATGGCTGCGCCAATCGTATCGAAGCTTCTGTGAAAACCAAAAACAGTGGCCTTTGTTTCATGCGTTGCTTCTGCACTCAACATTGCATCGCGTGCTGCCGTGCGAACACCTTTGCCTATACGGTCGCTAAGCCTTGCAGTAAAAACCATTGGCACGGAAGTAAATAGTGCAAGAATAATTCGTGATAATGCAGTCAATCCATAACCCAATTGAACAAAGGGCAGGCGCTTGCCCATGTTATCCGATAAATTTCCGAAATAACCTTTGGTTAAACCTGCTGTGGCTTCAGCAATTCCTTCGAGTAAACCAATTGCGGCTACTGTAAATCCAATGCTTTTTAAATAAACCGGCATTACAGGATAAAGCAACTCGCTCGCAATATCATTGAACAGGCTTACTATTGAAAGCAGTAAAACTGTGCGGGTAATTATTTTTGTTTTCAATTGAGCAGTTGAATTGAATGCAATAAAGTAATTTAGTGAGGAATATTTTGAAAAAGAATGGACTATTTATGAAAATACATTCTTCTTAAAACCTTAAAAAACTTTCTACTTTTACCCCGTTTCACACATATAAATATGGCTGTCAAAAAATCGAGAACAACATTCAGTAAATTTATAATTGCTTTCTGGCTTATTGTTTTTGCTCCATTTGTAATTATCACATTGCTGCTTGTATTAACCGGCAATGGATACTTTGGTGCATTGCCCACATTCCAGGAACTTGAAAATCCTGAAAGCAGTTTGGCAACAGAAATTATTTCGTCCGACAATGTTGTGCTTGGCAAATATTACATTCAAAATCGCACTAATACTCACTTTCATGAGCTATCGCAAAATTTAACCAAGGCACTTCATTCCACCGAAGATGTCCGCTTTTATGAACATTCTGGCATTGATGTTAAAGCGCTGTTTCGTGTATTTTTCAAAACGGGAATTTTGAGGCAGGATGCAGGTGGAGGAAGCACTATTACACAACAGTTGGCAAAAAATCTTTTTCCCCGAAAAAAGGCCCGTTCAAAGTATTCAATTGTTATAACTAAATTAAAAGAGTGGATTACTGCCACACGGCTTGAACGCAACTACACAAAAGAGGAAATTATGGCCATGTATTTTAATACAGTTGACTTTGGTCATAATGCTTTCGGAATTAAATCGGCAGCACGCACTTATTTTGATAAACTGCCTTCGCAGCTTAACATGCAGGAAAGCGCTTTGCTGGTAGGAATGCTCAGAGGCCCTTCGCTTTACAATCCTGTAAGTAATCCCAAGTTTGCCTTGCTAAGACGAAACACTGTTTTGGAACAAATGTTGAAGAATAGTGCAATAAGCCCGCAGCAATGTGATTCATTAAAAAAAACACCATTAGGATTAAAGTATCAAATGGAAGATCACAATGCCGGTCTTGCAACTTATTTCAGAGAAACACTTAGAATAGAATTATTGAAATGGTGTCGCGAGCACAAGAAAGCGGATGGCAAATCATACAATTTATATAAAGACGGATTACACATTTATACCACCATTGACAGCCGGATGCAGCTTTATGCCGAAGAAGCTGTTAAGGAGCATCTTACCGATTTGCAAAAACAATTTTATGATCACTGGAAGGGTCGCGTGCCCTGGGCTGAACATCCTGAAATAATTGAAAATGCAATGAAGCAGAGCGATCGTTATGCTGAGTTGAAAGAAGATGAGGCAAGTGATGATGCCATCACTAAAGCATTCAATACAAAAGTCGCCATGCGTGTTTTTACCTGGCAGGGCGAGCGTGATACGATGATGACTCCATTGGATTCCATTAAGCATTATAAAAAGTTTTTGCTTTGCGGCTTTATGTCAATGGATGCACAAACAGGTTTTGTGAAAGCTTGGGTTGGCGGAAATGATTACCATTATTTTAAATATGATCACGTTAAAGAAGGTAAGCGGCAAGTAGGTTCTACATTCAAACCCTTTGTTTATACGCTTGCCATGCAGGAGGGTTACTCGCCATGTTATAAAGTTCCGAACGTGAAAGTTACTATTGAAACACCTTCGGGGCCATGGAGTCCAGATAATTCAAACGATGAATACGGAGGGATGTTATCGCTAAAGCAAGGTTTGGCAGAATCAGTCAACTGCGTTTCAGCATATCTTATGAAAGAGTTTGGTCCGAAAGCAGTTGTGGATGTTGCACATAAAATGGGCATACAAAGCGAGTTAGATCCTGTGCCTTCTTTATGTCTGGGTACTGCCGATCTTTCGCTATTCGAAATGGTCGGTGCTTACGGAACAATGGCCAATAAAGGCGTGTGGACAGAACCAACTTACATTGTCCGCATTGAAGATAACAACGGAGTAGTGTTGCAGGATTTTATTCCTAAAAAAATTGAAGCTATAAATGAAGAGACTGCTTACCTGATGTTAAACCTTTTGCAGGGAGTAACACAATTCGGAACAGGGGCGCGCTTGCGCGGATCAAAGTATGGCTTCACAAATCCGATAGCAGGTAAAACAGGAACTACGCAGAATAACAGTGATGGATGGTTTATGGGTATAGTGCCCGGTTTAGTTTCAGGATGCTGGGTAGGCGCTGAAGATCGCTCCATACATTTTCGTTCCACTCAATTGGGGCAGGGGGCAAACATGTCATTACCTATCTGGGGCTTGTATATGAAAAAATGTTATGCCGATACATCGCTGCATATTTCAAAAGGTGATTTTGAAAAACCTGTTACCAAACTTTCAGTTGAATTGGATTGCAATAAATACCAGGAACAAAATACGCCTGACGGTACTAATGATTTCCGTTTGAATAATTAGAAAGAATTTTTTCTAACATATTTTGTAAACGTAGTATTGAAAAATAAAAATTAATCTGTCAATAAAAACTATGATTAACAGAACTGTAAAAAATGCTGAGGAAGCAATAAAAGGAATCAGCGATAATATGACCCTAATGGTGGGCGGCTTCGGCTTATGCGGCATACCTGAAAACTGCATTGCTGCATTAGTAAAACTTGGAGTGAAAGGATTAACCTGTATTTCAAACAATGCCGGTGTGGATGATTTTGGTTTGGGATTGCTTTTGCAAAATCGCCAGATAAAAAAAATGGTTTCATCTTATGTAGGCGAGAATGCAGAGTTTGAAAGACAAATGCTCAGTGGCGAATTAGAAGTGGAATTAATTCCGCAGGGAACACTTGCCACACGGGCACTTGCAGCAGGTTATGGAATGCCCGTAATATATACGCCTGCCGGTGTAGGTACTGAAGTGGCTGAAGGAAAAGAAGTTCGCAGATTTAAAATGCGCAATGAAGAAAAAGATTACCTGATGGAGTACGCATTTGAAGCCGACTTCGCATTGGTAAAAGCATGGAAGGGTGACACGATGGGAAATTTAGTTTATCGCCATACAGCACGAAATTTTAATCCCATGTTTGCCATGGCTGGAAAAATTACAATTGCAGAAGTAGAAGAATTAGTTGAACCCGGTGAATTAGATCCTGATAATATTCATACACCGGGAATTTATGTGCATCGGATTTTTCAAGGTGCGCATTATGATAAAAGAATAGAACAACGAACTGTTACGAAAAGGAGTTGATTTTTTAGTAACGTCATTGCGAGGAATGAAGCAATCTTTCCAAACCAAACGATACTAAAATTACGAATAAATCTTAATGATTTCAGTTAAAAAAATATAGTTTAATATATCCGGCAGATTGCTTCGTTCCTCGCAATGACGGTAAACACCAAATTGAAAAATATGCTTGACAAAAACGGAATAGCAAAACGAATTGCACGCGAAGTAAAGGACGGATACTATGTAAACCTGGGAATTGGCATTCCAACATTAGTGGCTAACTATATACCCAAAGGCTTGAACGTAGTGCTTCAATCTGAAAATGGAATTTTAGGAATGGGTCCATTCCCGTTAGAAGGCGAAGAAGATGCTGATCTGATTAATGCCGGTAAACAAACGGTAACGCTTTTACCCGGTTCATCTATTTTTGATTCGGCCATGAGCTTCGGAATGATACGTTCACAAAAAGTAAACCTCACTATTCTTGGTGCAATGGAAGTGAGTGAAAATGGTGATATAGCCAACTGGAAAATTCCCGGAAAAATGGTGAAAGGAATGGGCGGTGCGATGGACCTGGTAGCGTCAGCAAAAAATATTATCGTGGCTATGCAACATGTAAACAAGGCAGGCGAATCAAAATTGTTACCTAAATGCAGTTTGCCAATTACAGGTTTACGCTGCGTTAAAAAAATAGTGACTGAACTTGCGGTGCTTGATGTGTTACCTGAAGGCGGCTTCAAACTATTGGAACGTGCACCCGGCATTTCAGTGGAACATATTATCAAATCAACTGCAGGCAAATTAATAGTTGAAGGAGAAATACCTGAGATGGTGATTTGAAATAATGAACTTGAAATTATTTTTTAATAGCAATAAGCTGATTTAAAAATTTGATTCTACAGGAAATAATATTAACCCTTTCTTGACCACGTATTTTATTACTACTGATATTTTTAAGCGATATGATTGACCTGTCCCTGATTATTCCAATTTATAACGAAGAGAAAAATATTAATCCTCTGTTTGAAAGATTAAAAAAGGTTATTGATTCAGCAGGTTTAAATGCCGAGTATATTTTTATTAACGATGGAAGTCGTGATAATTCACTTGCTTTAATTAAAGCTTTAGTTGTTGCAAATAATGATGTAAAGTTTATTGACTTCTCTCGTAATTTCGGGCACCAGGTGGCTGTTACAGCAGGGCTTGATAAATCAAAAGGCCAGGCAGTAGTTATTATTGATGCTGACTTGCAAGACCCTCCCGAATTGATAAAGGAACTGTATGAAAAATACAAAAATGGTTTTGAGGTTGTTTACGCAAAACGCAAAGCACGAAAGGGCGAAGGGTTTTTGAAAAAATTTACTGCCCGAATGTTTTACCGCATTCTTGGCAGAATCACTTCTGTTTCCATTCCTGTTGATACAGGCGATTTCAGAATTATGGATCGTAAAGTAGTGGAGGTGCTAAAGCAAATGCCTGAACAACAAAAGTTTTTGCGCGGACAAATTTCATGGGTAGGTTTTAACCAAACCTATATAGAGTATGAACGTGAAGAACGTTTTGCAGGCGAAACCGGTTATACCTATCGTAAAATGATTCGCTTTGCTTTAGATGGCATCACCTCATTTTCAAATCTTCCTTTGCGCTTTGCAAGTATTACCGGTTTTTTAGTTTCAGGCATTTCTTTCATCCTGATTTTGTATGCACTTTATTCACGTTTCATTTCTAAGAATTATCAACCCGGCTGGACTTCGTTAATGCTTGCTGTTACTTTTATAGGTGGCGTACAGTTGATTGGCATAGGAATTATAGGAGAATATATAAGCAGGTTAAGTGCAAACGTTCGCAACAGGCCGCTTTATATCATCAATGAAACAAACACTGATGAAAAGATTTAATTTCTTATCACAAAATTGTTTTTGAAAAGCACTTTTGTTTTTCCGTTTTCGGTTTCAATTGATTTGTAAACATTAACATCAGCAGGACGGATTAATAGATTGTCACGATACACCGTCTTATCCACGCTATCATCACCTTTTGTAAAAATCGAAATTAAATCACCTTTCTTTTTCAATGTAAATTTTAATTCGATCAATGACCAGTCGCCATCAATATTTGCACATCGGGCATTATCATACATCTGCCTCCAGTCAATACCTGAACCATCAGGGTTACATTCTTCTATTACTGTCATCCCGGTATTTGGATATGATCCCCGGTTATAAATCCAGAAGCTTGCAACGTACTCCTTTCCTTCATCAAGTGGTAATGCCTTTCGGGGTAAAATAAATATATAGTCCTTCAGTGACCCCTTTAATGCACCTTTGCTTTGCAATGCGGTATCACTTTTGATCGCTTCAAAATCATCATGATAAATAAAAACATCTTTTTTATCTGATAAGTAACCTTCATTGGTATAAAGAGAATCTTTAATCAAATCAAATTGTTTTAATTCAGCATCTGATGTGTTTGCGAATAAATCATCATAATTCAGCTCAAACAGTTCAAGGTTTTCATTTCCGTAAATCTTTTTTGCCTTATACAATAATCTCCATTCATCATCATCAAGCGGGTCTTTTGCATAAGTGATAAGAAAAGGTCTTTTGTCTTTGAAGTCCTGCATTGCTTCTTTTTTAATAAAGGATGGTGCAAGCAGTTGAACTAATTTACGGGATTCAGTCATTGAGCAGCGTGCACTTGAAGAAGCTATCAGCGGCAGTTTTGAATGAAATGCAAAATACATTGACGATTTCATTGTGGAATCAGGCACCACTCGTGTTTGTGCCTCACTTCCGATATGATAATATGGCAAAGGAAGAATAGCCTGGTATTTTTTTGTATCAATTGCTTTTAATGCTTTGCTGTAATTTTCATAAAGTAAATCCTTATTAAACTGATTAGTTGCTTTACAAACAAGAGGGCCTACTTCTTTGTGATATGCAAATCCTTCAAAAAGCAAGACAGTAAAAAAAAGAATCTGAATACTGTATGCAGTAACTTTCAGATTTTTCTGCTTCAGTACCCTTGACACTAAATACAAAACAAAAACTCCATACACTGAAAATATGTAATAGAAAACCCAGGCAAATCTTCCAAGTGCTCGAAATTGTTTTAATGCAGAAATAAGATCAAGTAAAAACATTGCATGCCATTTAAATGGATAAGCGAATGAATATAGCAGAATCAAAACGGAGGCCCAAACAGCGCTTTGCAATATTTCAGGAAGAGCCGGTTTAAAAATAAGGCGTAAATTTTTTCTCAATAAATACCTTATTATTTTAAAAACTGAGAATGCAACTATGAAAAGCATAGGCAGGCCAATGTAAGCCCAGCCTTCCCAATTTTGATATTGAAAAGGGTGAAAATATTGAAACACTTTATCAAATGGTGGATGATTCGGAACAAAAACAGTACTGAAATTAGCATTAAAAACCAATAGACCATAGGGATCGGTTGAACGACCGGAGTGATGATCAAATATTTTCATGTACAATTGAAAAAACATAACCGGGATAATAAACTGAACTATAATATGAGGTAAGGTCGCTTTAAAGAATTTCATATTATGGAGCTGAAGAATTTTTATCAGCCAATTCAGAAATATAAATAATCCGCCAATTAAAATGTAATAGCCGTGAATAAAAGGTGATACTAATAACAGGAGCATTATCAGTGTAGTATAAAACCATTTATTCTCCTTTTCGAAAAATAAAATTTGTAAATACCAGGTGAGCGGTATCATGAAACAGTATGACAAACTCGGATGACCGAGAAAACGAAAAACCTGGGGTGACAAAATACCGATTGCTAATGCCCCTGCTATTGAAAGGTTATCAGGTACTGATAATTTATTTAATATCAGGAAGATTAAAATGAAACAAAATAAATAGGAAAAGAGCATTAAGGCATTGAGAAAAGCAATGGAATAATTTTTGAGTTTTGGGAAAACAGGATCAATTAACCTGAACGAATTTGCAATTGCAGTTTGCCCGTCACTAAAAACATGAACTTCACCGTAAGGATAATTAACTGCCTGTGTATTCGTACCTGAAGTGTCATTAAATACATGATAATCGAAAACATAAAATGCTTTAAGGCCATCACCGCTATCAGTGAAAAGATATTTATTGGGGTGCTTCAGATTTTCACCATAAAATGAAAACAAGAACAAAAATGAAAGGCCTGTTAAAACAGCAAGACTTAATAGCGGTTTTTTTTGATGCTTCAATTTAATAAAGGTTTATATGGTAAATTAATAAAGCGCAATATTAATAAATGCCGTTACTTTTCTCTGCTCTCGCGGCCATATTTTAGTGCACTTTCGTTATCAGGTTCTTTAAGTAAATTATCATATCCTGCGGGCTTCTGGTCCTTCATAAATATTGCCCAATAACTTTCTTTAGTCATTGCAGCCCAGTGAAGAAGACCATATTTATATTGCCATTGCTGATACCAGTTTATGTAAGTTAAAAGTGAAATCACGCTTATTAGCAAGAAAGAACGTACAACTGAATTTTGTGAAATAAATTTAAACGTTGCACATATTGGCAAAGCCATTATGCCATAAGAATCAATAAATGCACGGTTGCCGCAGCCCGAATACCACCAGCACCACCAGCTTAAAATAATATAAGTATTAAGTATGAAAAAGACAGGAATAAATAAAGCAAATTCAGGAACATATTTACGCAAAAGAAAAAAGCCGGTTACAGCAAAAATCATAATGGGTGTATAAACAAACCAGCCATTGCGGTAACCAAACAAACCATCAATAATATGAGGGTGAGTAAAGTAGAAACCTTCATTACCA
Source organism: Bacteroidia bacterium (assembly GCA_039931675.1). GTDB lineage: Bacteria > Bacteroidota > Bacteroidia > AKYH767-A > OLB10 > JAEUTH01. The sequence goes on from JBDTRM010000035.1 coordinate 26,710, forward strand.
TAAGAGTAAAAGAACCAATGCCCTGTTATGCATTTCCAATAGTAAAGTTGCGGAGCGAGTACTACAAATATCATTAAAAGTATAATTGCAAGATGCTTAAAATGTTTGAGCAAAAAAAGAATGCGCTCGTTAAATTGCTTAATGCCTCCAACATTAAAAAGCGGGAAAAGCATCCACACAATTGCATCAGATGGGCGAAGCAGAATTACTAAGCCTCCTGATATACCAAGAAACAGACTATTTTTAAAACCAGGCTTTTCATACCACTTGATAACAAACCACATAAAAATACTTATCATGCAAAATGAGTAAGGGTGTGTCATGCCGGGTTCACCTGTAGTATAAAGCATCAGGTTAGTTCCAATCGCAATTATGATAATCGTCATTGCAACTAAGCTGTCTTTAAAATAACGCAACAAAACTTTTCGCAAAAAAAATAAACCTAGGCAAGAATAAAAGATACAGCCGACTAACAAGGCAATTTCGAAAATGTCAGCGTAACCATCGCGGGGTTGATCAAAATACGGTGCGAGCGAATATGCAATCAAAAAAAATGGGGAATGCATAATAGCCATGCCGCAGGTATATTTATTAAAATTGATGTTGCCCGGCAATTTTTGATACATATACTTTTCATGATTGGGAGTTTTTGCATCATCAACAAACTGTAATGACAAATCCTTTTCAATTAAAGTTGCAGTAAGATATTCATAGTAAGAAACAGCATCAGATTTTATAACAAAGTCAATTCTCCAGAATTTATCTGTATAAATTGTTTTTAATAAAAAAGCACCAATAAGTACAATTACAATTAACGAAAGACTGTTTTTAAACATCCTATTTTTTTTCAAAAAACTGAATTGCAAAATCATCAATATAAACAGTTTTGTGGCTTTGATTGCCCATATAAATTCTTAGTTGAGCATAAGGAGGTACAGTATCGGGAATGTAAAATGTAGCGGAAACTTTAGTCCATTGTTTTACACTGCTCAAATCATTTTTAACACTTGTTGATTGAAAATCGTACACCTTGGTATAAGCCGAATCGGCAGAGTAAATAAAAAAACATTCAGGATTTTGGAGTTCGCTGTACAGCCAGCCGCTAACTTCAGCCTTGTACAATTTCTTATCTGAAATTTCACTCACTAAGCGATAAAATGTCAGGCTCGATTGCTCTCCAGAATCGGAATAACTTACGTATTCACCTGAGCGGGCAAAGTTTACTTTTTTTATGCGGTTGGGGTCAACGAAACCATAATATTGATCCATGTTGGTAAAGAAATACAAACCCTTGCTGCTTTGATCCTGCTCTTTATTTCCACAGCCAAATTGTAAAAATAAAACTGCCGAGATAACCACTGTTTTCAGTAAATTCATTTTCATTTTAAATATTTTTTTAATGCCTGCGAATGTAAAAAAATTATGTCCGGTTAATCTTTTGATAGTCCTTATATTAGATTGATGGGGATGTTATCCCGGTTTATAGTTTAAGTTGTTTCTTTAATCATAAAAGACAACAAAGTTTTATGGAGCAGGTTCAAATCTTAAGAAAATCAGTTCCTCAGTTTTTGTTAAGTATTATGGTGTTGAGAGATATAATCAAGAATTGCCTTTTAAAAAATTCTGCATTCTCGCCTTTATAACCGGGTATCCGTCAATTAAAATTGCGAATAAAAACAATGGTATTACCCAAATAATCCGGAATTGAAAACGTGAATTTATTGAAGTGAGGGCGCTGCAAACAAAACTGTTTAAATAAATAAACAATAGAATTGAAATGAATAAAGAAACCCAAAACTTTTTTTCATCGGTAGTAAAAATGTTTGAGCCAAATAACATGATGATTAGAATAATGGAAGCAGAAAGTAATATGTTTTGTAAAAGATTTATGACATTAAAATCCAAACGTTCATTCATTTGCCTGGTTGAAAAATATTCATGAACATCAGATTTGAAATATAACCTGATTCCATTTAATGCGGTAACTGCATCAACTTTTGAAAAATCTCCAACATCATAAGTGAAAAGTTGAATAAATGAATTTTCAAATGTTTTTCGTACGAAAATTAACTGGTATTTACTTTCACTAAGAATTGCGTTTGCTATTTCGTTGTATTCTTTTTCATGAGCGGTCCAGCCACCATCAAGATTAGCCGGACTTTTCTCATCCCACATAAATCCCCAATATAGCTGATCTGAATCTTTATATTTACATAAACTGTACTTGTTCTCCTCACAATGTGTTTGCAAAAAATCTTCCATTATGCCCATTTCAATTAATTTTTCAAGCCTGAAAATGTGCGATGCTTCAGAATAAATAAATTTGCGATCGTAAAAATAATGTGTTGAAGGCATAATAATCAACCCGCAGATGGTAAGAACAACAGGAAGCATAGGCCTCTGCACAACATATCGAAAATTTGTTTTTTTTATGAAGTATAAAATTGCAATCAAAGTTAAAAACAGAACATCAATCAATAAATGGGATAGGTGCATCAGTGAACTTATTACAAAAATCAAAGACAAATAAATTAGTTCAGGCTTGCTTGTATTTTTAGCGAAAAGAATGAGCAATAATGAGATAAAACATACAGGAGTAAACACATCAGGAATCAAAAATCCCACATTTACTGAAATACCGGAACATAAAGGCAAGAAAATACATGTAATGAGAGTTATCGTCATTGGTTTATTTGCAGTGGTAAATTTTTTAAAAAACAAATAAATCATTGAAGCCACAATAAGTCCCTGGGCAAATATCACAAAGAAAAGTGACGCTTTTAAACTGATATGCCTGAGAAATAATCCATAAAAAATAGGGCGATCGTGAGGATAAATTCCCTCAAATCCTGACCATAAATAAGCTCCGGTATCTGAATAAGCAAATGGGTATTTATTTCGCAATGCGTAACCGCACAATATGATGGAGCATAAGCATAATTGAGCAATTAATTTCAAAGTTTTCATAGCACAAAAAGTTTTACAAATACCAAAGTATAATATTGGCTTCGGTTAAATCTAATTCAAATCAAATAAAAATTTTTGATTTCATCATTCCCGCCTTAGTAAGAAAGTATTGCATACTGGTTTTTAAAACACCCAACCCATACTTTACACTTCGTGAAAAATTAATTGAAGATGCCTCTTTAAAATATTTAGTTGGGCACGTTACTTCTGCAATTTCAAATCCGGCATAAAAAATTTGCGCGAGCATTTGGTTGTCAAAAACAAAATCATTTGAGTTAGCATGATAATTTATCGAAGTCAATACTTCTTTTGAAAATGCCCTGTAACCTGTATGATATTCAGATAGCTTTTGATTCATTAAAAGGTTTTGAGTAAATGTAAGAAACCTGTTAAATAAATATTTGTACATGGGCATGCCACCATTTAATGCACCTTTTCCAAGTATGCGCGATCCGAGAACAACATGGTAAAGATCATTGGCAATTATGCTGCTCATTGCGGGTATCAGTTTTGGTGTATATTGATAATCGGGATGAACCATAATTACAATGTCGGCCCCGAGAGACAATGCTTTATCATAGCATGATTTCTGATTACCGCCATAGCCTTTGTTTTTTTCGTGACTGATGATATGTTTTATGCCCAGGGATTTACCAACTTCCACTGTGTTGTCTTTACTTGCATCATCCACTAACACAACATCATCCACTATGTCAAAAGGGATTTCTTTATACGTTTGCTCAAGGGTAAGAGAGGCATTGTATGCCGGCAATACAATTACTATTTTTTTGTTGTTAAGCATTTTATTATTTGATTTACTAATGTTAAGCCATTTCAAAAGGGCTGCAAACATAGAATTAAAGTTTTAGAAAAGGGTCGGATAAAAAAGGGGATAAAAAAAAGCAAATGTTTGAATCATTAAACCCGATTTTGCACAAATTTAAAGACACTCATCTCATATGCTTTTACCAGGGTGCTGTTATTTTAAAATATTTTGCGCCTGGTTTAGAATTATTAGTCTGCTTCAACTCCCGGTATAAGTGTTCCGTTTTCCGTTTCGTCCTTTGCTGTAGTTGATTTATCCGAAAAGAAATCATACATCAGGAAAATTACAGCAACAAAAATCGGCCATGCCAGTTGGGCCTTATTAGGAATATAATATAATCCCAGATAATCAAGATACCCTTGTGATGATCCAATTATTATTATAAATGGAATGAAATAGTTTTTCCTAAAGTAAAATACATATAGTATGCTGAAAACATCGGCAATAAAAAAATATCTTTCATGCATGTGAGGAGCAATAAACGGAATTATGATAGCTGACAACATAAAAATCTTGAGTAAAAACTGGGAAGAAACAGGTTTGTTTTTCGTTTTAAAATAAGCCGCAACGGGAATCAGTATCATGAGTATTCCTGTAACAATGGTTCCCAGTTTACTCCAAAAAGTAACATTTTTTGTGGGTTCAGTTATCAACGCATATACGGTTGGTATTCCAATGTATAAAAAATCATTTGCTACAGCCTGGCCATTATAGATATTTAAAAGCTCATAGAAGCTACGCCCTGCAATTACAGCAGGCAGTATGAACAGAACATAAACAAGAGGAATCAAAAAAAGGTACTTAATATTTTTAAAATTATAAAGTGCCAGGAAAATAAAAACCGGCAAAGCAAATATGGCCTGCAGTTTAAATGCAAATGCTATCGCAAAAAATAAATAGCCATAAAAATTTTTTTCCTTGCTAAGATAATAGAATGAAAAAAGCAGCATGCAGGTAAAAATTATATCACATTGCGACCACCATGCTCCATTTAAAATAACTGTGGGACATAATGAAAATGCCACCGCAGCCCATAAGGCGTACAAATTATTGCCATGCTTATCAATGATGATTTTATATATAGCAATTGCACTTAACAGCTCAAAAAGAAAACCTACGGATTTAATAGCATAAATGTCTTTGATAGGAAGATGGGTTGCAAATGCCAGCAAATAAAGATAAGGTGGAGTATAATTTGAAAAGTCATCTTTAAAAGCCCTGAAAAATCCGAGGTCTTTAATATGATAAAACCATTCATGTACGCAACATAGATAATCTGCCGACTGCCGATCAATGAATATATGACGCAAATAAACAGCTTCAGCAATTCCCAGTGAGATCAGGAGGTAATTAACCACCTGTTTAGTTGACACATTTTTAATGCTCATAAAATGTAAAGTCTATTCGCAATATTGTTTGTGCAATTGTACAATTAATTGAACTTTATTTTATACAATCTGTAATATAGAATAAAGATTATGTTTTCTGATTCATACTTCTTTTACGTAAGAAAACCCTGAAACGTCCAATGTAAAAGGCTATACGGACATTACGAATACTCGTAATCATGTATCTTAATTAACCTTAATTATGGATTGAACTAACGAATTTCTTCATACGTTTGTTCAAGCGTAAGAGAGGTATTGTATGCTGGCAACACAATTTTTTTTATTGTTAAGCATTTTTCAAACTGATTTATTAATGTTAAGCCCTGATAAGAAGCTGCAAACATAAAATTAGAGTTCTTATTCAACAGAAATTATCACGTTAAAATGAAAAATAAAAATTATTCTAACATTGTTTTGATACCGCTTGGCCTTTCGTTAGTCAGTTACACTTTTTATAAAGCGATCAACTCATCGTTTACGCACGATGAAAGTTTCACTTATAGTAATTATGTGAACATTTCAATTTCAGATATTATTAATTATACAAACTGTCCTATTATTCCAAATAATCATATATTCAATACTTTACTGATGAAGTTGTCTCAATCATTTTTAGGCAATTCTGAATTTGCTTTAAGATTACCTAACCTGTTGATACATATTCTTTATATAGTTTTTTCAATTTTATGGTTAAAGAAATTTAAGAATGCCACCTTACTGATTTCGGGATTTATTGTGCTTAACGTGAATGTGTATTTGCTTGATTTCTTTTCAATAGCGAGGGGTTACGGGCTTTCATCAGGTTTAATGTTCATCAGTTTTTATTATTGTTATGAATATTTTAAAACCTTAAAATCAAAGTACAATTGGCTTTCATTTTTTTTCGCGGTATTTGCTGTGTGGAGTAATTTCACAGTGCTTAACTATTACGTTTCGCTACTTGGTGTTTTTTTTATTTTTCTCATCGTACGAATGTTTGTTGAAGAGAAATCAGTCGGGCGAAAAATAAAATTATTTATATTTGAAAGCCTGCCTGTGATTTTAATTTCATTTATCTTATACAAATTAATTTCAAAACCCTTAGAAACAATTCAAGGCACTTTGTTTGGACCCGAAGACGGTTTTTATCATGACACCATTCGTTCTTTAGTTTTCAGTACAGAGCGTTTTTATAATGAAAACCTGGTAACCGTTATTTGCTTGTTTGTTTTTTTGGTTTTAATAGTTTCATTGCTTTATTATACTTACGATTATGTAAAAAAGCGTTTTAATATTTTGCAATCACCTCATCTGCTGGTATTATTAATTTTGTTTTTGGCAGCCTTCAGCACTATTGCACAACATTACCTTTATAAAACGCAGTTTCTTCAGGACCGCACAGCACTATTTTATATAGTTCTTTTCAATATTTGTTTTGTTTATCTTTATTATAATCTTTTACAGAAATCAAAAAACACAAGAGTCTTGCACATTGGCTTTGCAGTTTATCCTGTTTTTCTTCTTGTAATATTTATTTGTCATTTTAATCCTTATTATTATTTTGATTGGAAATATGATCGTAACACAAAGAAAATGCTGACCGAATTACAAAATGACTTTGAGAGTTCTCCGATTAAAAGCACGAAAATAAATTTAGGTATTACATGGCTTTTTGAACCGGCAATCAAATATTACCGGGACACAAAAAATTTAAATTGGTTAAACCCTGTTAACAGAGGTGGCTACGATAAAGGCAGCTTTGACTATTATTATATATGGAACGATAAAGATTTTATAACTAAGAATAAAAAAACAATTGTAAAGCAGTATGATACTTCGGATAGCATTTTAGCTAAAAATTAATGAGTTTAAAATAATCAATCCTAATCCTATTTCTATTTTCGCCACACAAAAAAGTATTCTCATGAAAAAAAATATATTTTCAATTGCAATAGCTTGTTTCATTGTTGCTAATGTTATAGCCCAAACCAAACTCCTCACCCTTGAAGAAACCATGATGAAACAAAAGACAACGCTTGCGCCAAAGCGTGTTTCACAATTGCAATGGATTAAGGGCACAGAGCAATTTTGCTTTACAGACAGCAGCGATGGTTCAGATAAACTAATGTTCGGATATGCAGGAACTGATAAACGGGAGGTGATGCTCACACTCACAGAGTTGAATGAAGTAATCCGAAATAATTCACAGGATACGCTTGCAAAATTTCCTGTCATCACCTGGAAAGATGCCAACCATTTCAAATTTTCAAATGCAGGTAGAGATTTTGTTTTTGATAAAACAAATAAAACCCTTGATGTAACAACAACAATAAACTTAGGCGAAGGTGCTGCGCATGAAGATGCAGAGCCAACTACAGGAGCAATTGCATTTACAACCGACAACAATTTGTACGTAAATACCGGCAATGAAAAAATTACCATTACTAATGATGCAGAAAAAAATATTGTAAACGGACAATCAGTTCATCGCGATGAGTTCGGAATTTCTAAAGGAACTTACTGGAGTCCGATGGGAAATTATCTCGCTTATTATTGCATGGATCAAACAATGGTGACTGATTATCCTGTGATTGATTTTACCAAGCAACCTGCGCAAGTCAATCTTATCAAGTATCCTATGGCAGGCGGCAAAAGTCACCAGGTTACGCTTTGGATTTATGATATGAAACAACGCAAGGCATGGCAAATAAAAACAACGGGCGATCCTGAACAATATTTAACCAACATTGCGTGGAGTCCTGATGAAAAATTTATTTACATCGCTATATTGAATCGTGATCAGAATGATTTGCTGTTGAATTGTTACAATGCACAAACAGGAGATTTTGTGAAAACATTATTTGAGGAAAAGAATGATAAGTATGTTCACCCCATGCATCCTATGCTGTTTGTAAAAAATCATCCTGACCAATTTATATGGCAAAGTGAGCGTGATGGTTTCAATCATTTATATTGGTATGATGCAGATGGTAAACTGAAAAAACAAATCACGAAAGGAAATTTTGTAGTTACCGATGTGGAAGGTTTTGATGAGAAAGGTGAAAAAATATTTTATACCTGCACTGCTGTAAGCCCCGTGAACCGCGACTTGTACAGTTATAACTTTAAAGCAGGCCGTACATTGAAATTAACAGAAGCTAACGGCACTCATACTGTTACACTCAATGATGCAGGAACATTTTTTATTGATGATTTTCAAAGCACAACTTCATCACGAGAAGTTTTGGTGGCCGATGCGATAATGGAAAAAAAGACACAGTACATTTTAATTGCACCAAATCCTTTGAAAGATTATGCGCTTGGCGCGATGAAAATTTTTACAATCAAAGCCGATGATGGAACTGATTTATATTGCCGGCAATATTTGCCTGTTGGATTTGATTCCACAAAAAAATACCCTGTTATAGTTTATCAGTACAACGGCCCTAACGTGCAATTGATTAATAACACCTGGAATGGTGGCGGTGATTTGTGGTTTCAATATATGGCTGAGCGCGGTTATATTGTTTTTTCTGTTGATGGAAGAGGAACTGCTAACCGCGGATTGAAATTTGAACAGGCAACTTTTCGTCATCTTGGTAAATTGGAATTGCTTGATCAATTAGCCGGAGTAAATTATCTGAAGTCTTTGCCTTACGTTGATCAAAACAGGATGGGATTATTCGGATGGAGCTATGGTGGCTTTATGACAACAAGCATGATGTTGAAATATCCTGATGTATTCAAAGTAGCAGTGGCAGGCGGTCCTGTGATTGACTGGAGTTACTATGAAGTGATGTACACCGAGCGTTACATGGATACACCGCAAACAAATAAAGAAGGTTACGATGAGGATAACCTTACCAAATACGTTGACCAATTAAAAGGTAAACTGATGTTGATACATGGGACAAGTGATGATGTGGTAGTTTGGCAAAATAGTATCAACTTTCTGAAAGCCTGTGTTGACAAGGGAAAGCAGGTGGATTATTTTGTTTATCCCGGTCACCCGCACAATGTGCGTGGAAAAGATCGTGTGCATTTGTTTCAAAAAATAACAGATTATTTTGATGCTAATTTGAAATAGAAAAAAAAAACATTGATGTTTTATATCTTGACCAAAAACAAGGTTGTTTATTAAATGCGTTTATTGAATTCTAATTTTTATTTTTGGATTATGAAATTAAGCGAATTGGAAATACAAAAAATCAAGAAGTTTTTTATTGGGAAGCCTGTGATAAAAGCTTACTTGTTTGGCTCTTTTGCACGTGAACAAGCCGATAATGAAAGTGATCTTGATGTGCTTGTTGAACTTGATTATTCAAAACACATCGGACTTGGTTTTGTAACCATGCAGCAAGAGTTGGAGCAGACAATGAAGCGTAAAGTTGATTTGGTTTCTACCAATGCTGTTTCAAAATATTTTCTTCCTTTTATTGATAAGGATAAAAAATTAATTTATGAGAGAAAGAATAGGAGATAAACAACGCCTGCTTCATATTTTTGATGCTATCGAAGAAATTGAAAATTATATTGAAGAAAAAAACTTTGACGATTTTAAAAATAATTCGATGATGCGAAATGCATCTATAAAACAACTTGAAATTATTGGTGAGGCAAGCAATTACCTCTCAACTCCGACAAAGGAAAAGTTTAACACTATTGATTGGAGTAAAATTGTCGGACTAAGAAATATCCTGGTTCACGAGTACTTTGGAATTGATATGTTCTTAATCTGGCAAATTATTACTGTAGATCTTCCAGGATTAAAAAGCGAGATTAAAAAAATGCTTTTGGACTTTTAAAAATTTCAAGACATAATTATTTTAATACGAAATTTTAAAACAAGCTCACCTGTTCAACTTCTGCAACTGCACTCACTCTGAATTCGCGTTTTGAATCTTTCATGGTGCAATGAAATTTTTTGCGCAATAATTTTCCTTTTATAAAAACATCTGCATAACCTTTTAATTTAAAGTAACAGCCTTCGGGCAATTCTTCCAGAAACTGAAATCCATTTGGCAAATCATATTTTTTTAAGGTGCGGTACAAATGATCGTCTGTACAACTTGCTGCTGCCGGATTATGCAAATATTTTTTCAAGGCCAGATGAATATCCTCCGGAAAAATTTGCTGTGCTAAAAAAGGGTGCAATAAAAATTTAAATTCTGTCTTCCATTCGCCACCATGAGGATCAACATTGTTTTTGAATTTATTCCAGGTTGTCAGATGTGCAACTTCATGTATAAAAGTAACGAGGAAAGCATAATGGTTAAGGTTGTGATTAACGGTAATACGATGCGTATTTCCGTTATGAGGATGGCGGTAGTCGCCTAATTTTGAAAGTCGCGAATGAGTGATTTTTAAACTAATCCTGTATTTTGTAATAAAATCAATGCAATGTTCGAGTGCTGCTTCGGGAATATATTTTTTTAATCCTTCTCTTAAATGGTCACGTGTCAATTTGTTCTTGTTTTAAAATCATCGCAAAGAAAAGAGTTAATGTTTTTTACCAAAAAGGCGTTGAAAAAAATTTGGTTTCTTATATGGAGTTGTAGCATGTTTGCGATGTTTTTTCATTCGCTTACGCACTTCCCTGGTCTGAATTTTTTCATGATGCTTCTTAGCTTTTAATTCAGATTTAGCTTGTTTCTTCTTTTGGTCTTCCTTTTTCTTGTCAGCTTTTTTTTGCTGGCTTGATGTAGATGATGATTTGGTTTGGGCTATTACATTTAATGAATGAAAACTAATAAATAATGTAAATACCCAAAAAAATAATCGCTTCATTATACCGTGTACATGTTTTCTGAAAAAACGAAGCCCTTCAGAATTTAGTATCCGAAGGGCTTCGTTAAATCTTTTTTAACTTGTTATTTATTTAACCGGAGCTGGTGCCGGAGCACTTAAATCTCTTATAATAAAGCGGGCTTCCATAATATCACCATTAAAATTAGCATGAAATGCAACAAAGTTAATAGGGTGGCTGCTTTGAGGAAGTGTAACTTCAAATTTGTTTTTTGAAGTAATGGTCACTTGTCTTGTTTCAGCCGGTTGTTCACCATTGTAATCAATAATAACATCTGCTGTTGCAGCCGCAGCTGTAAGCTTCGCATTTTGATTTTTTTCGTTAACAATGTAAAAAGTTGCCTTGTTGTTATCCATTTTAAGTTCAACTTTTTGGCTCTTTACATTGGTAGGAAACATATTGCCACCATTGGGGCCAACAGCCAAATCTTTTAACTGCTGAGCGTTAGAATTAAGATTAAATAAAACTGCAATAAGTGCAATTGCAAGAGATTTAAGTATTGAGTTTTTCATCGTGAAGAAGTTTTTAGTTTTTAATTATGAAACAAAATTAAAAATATTTTTAAAGAAAACTACTTTTGTTTAAAATTCATTCA
>JBDTRM010000036.1:0-19174 GCA_039931675.1 Bacteroidia bacterium
CGATGAAAGAGAACATCATCATCAAAAAACAAAAACAGGAAATTGAAAATAAAAATCATCAGTTGAAGGAAACCATTGATGAGTTGACAATTACAAAGATCAGTCGTAAGGCAAAAGGTATCACGCTCATTGTTGGCATTGCGTTGATCGTGGCAGAAGACCCTATCTTTTCTTATGTGCTGGGAAGTATCGGCCCGGGCAATTTATGGCTAAGCATCCTGGCCAAAGTTATTATCATTTTCAGCTTACAACCCATTAACATAGCCATTGAAAGATATTTGCTGCGCAGGTTTGTATTGAAGAAAAGAAAGCGTTTGCAAGAAGAAGCCCGAAACATGGCAATGGATAATCAAAGTGTAATTGCCCCGCTGTAGCAAAGTGTCCTGTGTCGCTAAGGTAAGGTGTCACACTCGCCTTTGCAGTGCAATTAGTACCCGATGCGTTTTGCTAAACCACAAATTTCTTTTCTTTGTGAATCACTCCATCACACCATTAAATGAAAAAGATAATTGCTTAGCGTTAACCAACTTAGGTATATACTAAGAAAAGTATATCTCATTCCGATAGCTATTGGAACAGACTTGCGTTAACCACCGGGTGGCTGCGCGGCAGTGTGTGATAAATATATTTTGGAAACAAGAGTTTTACTGTATCAAAATAGCATAAAAAAATCCCACCGTTGAGTGGGACTTTTTTCTTAGAAATTGTTTTAATTATTTTTGAATGAATAATCTTTGGTTATAAACCTCATTGTCTGATTTAATTTTCAGCAAATAAATTCCGCTACGCAATTCATCAGAACTGATTGCAATTGTTTTAGCATCGTCTTGCTTGGTATCACCTTCGTAAAGCGATTTAACCACGCGGCCTGTCAGGTCTAACAATTCAACCTTCACATGGCTGTCTTTTGCAGATTTGATTTCAAGATTTGCAACAGTAGAAAAAGGATTAGGATAAACTTTAAATGATAGGCCATCTTCTGAAATAACCTCATTAGCCAATTTAGCTTTTTGACTGCAAGCAAGGTTTCCTTTATTAATTGTTCCATCATCGTAGTTGTTGTTAACCATATCGAGAGCATCATTTAAATCGCCCAATGAATAAACAGAAGTGCAACCGCCAATTTTCTTATTTGCTTCTGAAATCAAAAAGCCTACAGTCTTGCCGGCAAACACACCCGAAGTGATAATCTGATTATCTAATGTTATAGATGCCGGGCTGAAGTTTGCATTTTGATAATCGAAACCAACTGATAAAACTGCAGAAAGAAGCTGAGCTGCAAGCACATTTTTGTAAGAAACATTATTTACCATATTACCGGCAGGCAATGCTTTAGGCGCAGTACCTGATGGCAGAAAATCAGTAACAGCCTGTGAAGTGGTCAGCTTAAATGTATTGTTGCATCCAATGGAAACCCCGTTAGGAAATGCAGCAGCAAAATGTGCAGTCATATAAGCTCCCGGGTTATTCCCATTTGGCGGTGCTCCCCATCCACCTTGTGTTTGTGTGCGGCCCCCGCAAGTTATATTGCCCACATCAATTTTGCAATTTGAAGAATTTGCACATCCATTAGCATCTGTTACATTAACCTGGTAACTACCGGCAGGTACATTGGTAATGGTTTGTGTGGTTTGTGCCGGAATAGTATTCCAACTAAACGAGTAAGGAGGAGTGCCTCCGGTTACATTAGCAGTTAGAGTTCCGGGTGCTGTGGGTACTATGGCCTGACAAGTTACTTCAAGCACTTTAGGAGTGGTTACATCGAAAGTTAGAATTGTTGAACAACCCTTATCATCGGAAATGGTTATGGTATACGTTCCGGCACATACTTTATCAATGTAATGAGTAGTTTCGCCTGTTGACCACAGAAAGGTAAATGTATAGCCGGATGGCGCTGTGGTTGAAGTTACAATTTTGCCATCACAATTTCCATTGCATGAAATGTTTTGAACGCCAGAGTTCACTGTCCATGGACATTGTGCAAAGCTGTTAAAACTCAATAACAAAGCCGCAGCCAAAATAAATAGTCTTGTTTTTTTCATATTTTATAAATTTTTATGTTTCGCTAAATGTAATTACCAAAATTTACATAAGGTAACAAATATGGCGAAAGTGATTAATAGTAAGGTAAACCTATACATTGTTTAGTTTAGTGAAACCCCCATTAATAGCCAAGTGTTGCTGTCCGCTATCTATAAAGAGGGAGAGTCGCTTTCATAAGGCCGCTGGCTTACCGGGCCTTGCAGTGCAATTATGACCCGATGCATTTTGCTAAACCATAAATTTCTTTTCTTTGTGTATCACTCCTTCCCAACATTAGATAAAAAACGTAATCGGTACAACCAATGCCTTTGTTCTCTTCTTTTCCATTGTTGATTGACATGGCATCAGCTTATCAAAGTTATTGCAGTACATTTGAGCATGAATGAAAATATCAATACTGCTTCTTGTAATTTTTCAAGCTCCCAACCAAGCAGGGAGCCGCAAATGGGTGGACACATTGCGGGACCAATAAATATATTATTTGGTAACCTGTTTATTATACTTCTTTTTTGCCAGTTTGTTACGGTAGATGCGTTTTCGCAATGCAGTGGTTCAACCGTGCGCATAATGACATGGAACCTGTTGAATTATCCTAACCCATTTGATATTAACGATACCACTACACGTAACCCCTGTTATCGTGCAGTTGTTCAATATGTAAACCCTGATGTGATGGTAACGCAGGAAAACACAAGTGCCAACAGCATCGCTTTTTTTAATTCCATTTTGAATGATGCAGGTAACCAATACAGTGCCGGCACTTTTATTGATGGCTACGATACTGACAACGGAATCTTTTTCCGCACTGCGTGTTTCCAGTTCATCAGCAACGTACCCATCCACACTGCCCTTCGTGATGTAAATGAGTTTACATTGTTTCACATTCCTACAGGAGATACACTGCGTATATACTCCTGCCATCTCAAAGCATCTTCGGGCGCTGCCAATGAAGCGCTACGCGCTGCAGAGGCTGACAGCATACGCAAAGTTACCAATGTGCTACCGGCAAGTACTGATTTTATCATTTGCGGAGATTTTAATACTTACGGTGACTTCGATGATGGTTACCAGAATTTAATACGCGACACAGCAACTAATGACGGCAATTTTATAGACCCGCTGGTGATGACAGGTAGCTGGAATAATGCTTCTTATGCGCAATACCACACGCAATCACCACATACACGCAGCTTTGGCGGTGGCGCTACAGGTGGATTGGATGACCGCTTCGACCTCATACTTTTTTCCACTGCCGTATCGCAGCCGGGAGGAATAACGTATATCCAAGGCTCCATAACCCCGGTTGGTAATGATGGAAATCATTACAATGATTCAATCAATCAACAGCCAAACACTGCAGTGCCCGTAAATGTTGCTGATGCCTTGCATTGTGCATCGGACCATCTGCCTGTATATGCAGAGTTTAATTTTGTAACGGCAGGTGTAAATGAAATTGCAAAAAGGAATATTTCACTTACCGTATTTCCCAATCCTTCAGGGCAGGAGGTTTTTCTACGCTGCCAGTTGCTGCACTCCTGCAAAATAAGAATTACCTTATATGATGGAACTGGGAAAGTGGTGAAAGTTTTTGCTCCGCACGGTGCATCACAGGGATGCTTTGAAAAAAGCATTGCCAGGCATGGAGAGTTGAAGGCAGGAAACTATTTTGTAAAAGTTGATACGGGTGATGGAGAGCTTTCTTCAATGTTTAGTATAGAATGAAATTGACGATTGACCCTGTGCATTGCCCCCCTTATAGTCCAAGCTTAGCAGAAGAATAGCGCAAGCGTCCGCTTGTGCCGCGCCAAGACTACTCAATTAATATTACCTCAATCAACCCCATCTCACCCGCTGGTGCGAGGTTGTACCTCGTTCCATATACGCTAACTCGAACCCTCACAATAAAAGCAGCACATAACATGGGCTACACGAAAATGACCCGCTATCGCCAAGCCCTGATCATTGTGCGTAATTATTAGCCGAGAAGTTACTATTAACAATCCGAAATTATTTTGATGTAAAGTTTGGTGGCTGTTATTTTTTTATTTTACGTTGCAATTCAAAGTACTTTTCTTTGTAATATAAAAAGCATCATGAACGAGTTGAACAATTTTAGCAAATCCGTGCAGTTTTACATAAAAATCAAAGGAAATAGATGGTACTGGTATTTTTCAATTTTTTGTCGTTTCACTTTAGCCTTCGCCTTTATTGCTGCAGGTATGGTGAAAATTGTTGGTGAAAGATTTGCCAGTGGATTATCAATTAAGCATCCAATGGGAGCTTACCTGGAAGCTTTGCATCATACAGGCTATTATTACACATTCATAGGAATTGCCCAGGTTACTGCTGCTATTTTGTTGATAATACCCAGAACTATAACCCTGGGAGCATTAATATATTTTCCAATTATTGTGAATATATGGTTGCTGTCTATTGCGGTGCGTTTTGAAGGTTCTATTGTAACATCTCCATTAATGGTTCTTGCTAATTTGTATATTCTTGTTTGGAATTATGACAAGCTAAGATATATCTTACCCTTTAAAAAATTTCAATACCATGCAATAGTTGAGAAACCTGCAAAATACAGTAACAAATTTCCTTTTCTGTTTTTCACTTGCGTAATTTGTACAGTTATACTCACTGTTTTAATATCTCAATTTGGTTATGACGCTATGCCTGGAAATTCAATATCAGATTGTAAAAAGCAATTTGAAAACACCCAATATGAAGCTGCCGGATTTAGGTTTTGCGAATGCATTCATAATAATGGAAGACCTTTAGATGAATGCCTCGAGGAGTTTGAAAATGCGACAAAAAAGACACAGAAATAAACCAGGCACAACAGGGGGTTTGATAATTGCGAAAAGAGGTTAAGAAAGCATGATAATAATTATTTCTACTATCTGTTTCAAGTCTTCAAGGGCATGTGCCGCTGCATGACGTGGAACGCGACAAGACCTTACAGGATTCAAATTGATGGCAGAACTTTAAGCGGAAAGTATATTATTCAGTAATATTAATTTAGCACCCATACAATTTACTTCAAACAAAATAATCTTAAGTTCTAAAGCTTAATAAACTTGGCGGATAAAAGTTTACCTGGAGTGGTAACTCTTACTGTATAATAACCGGCAGGCAATGCTTCAATATTTACATTTTTCACAAATTCACCTGCAACAGCTTTATCCAGCGATTTTTTAAATAGATTTCCATCTGCATCATAAAAACTGATAATGACATCACACTGTTTCAAAACACTTAGCTGTATGCTTAAGGAAGTGCCTGTTACGTTCGGAAAAATTTTAAGGGAATTATCGCTTTCATGATGTTCAACTAATCCGGTTGGAGTAACAATGGTAAATTGCATAAAGAGGGATCCGTTAAACACTGCTGAAAAAACACCCGAATCCGGGGCAATTACCTCTAACGGATCAGCAAGGTGGGATGGCACTATGGAATCTCCATCAAGAAACCATTGCTGAGGGTTTTCCAAAGTAAAGTTGCCAAAAATGTCTTCATAATAAACATATAACGTAAGCGAATCACCGGCTACTGCGGGTACGTTTATATTCAGTCCGAATGATGTAACATTTTGAGAGATACTATCGCCTGTGGTATGATTAACAGCGATTAAGACATGATGTCCTTTAGCATATACATTGGCTGCAATTCCAAAAGCTAAAACCAGTAAACTGATAGTTTTTTTCATTTTTGTATTTATTAAGCATTGTTAATGCTGCAACGTAAGATAAGCACTTTTATTATGCAGAATCTCAAGTGGTCTGCTACGTTTGAATTGAAATTTAAGGTTGATCGTGCAATTCAAAAGGCTTACTAATTCAATCCGCTGCATTATAAATTATTCGTGTTGAAAATTATTTCTTCGCCATAATCTGCGGATCGGATTTTCTAACGGGTCTTACTTTTTTATTCCTGATGTAAATAAGTTTTATGCTTTTTTTATCTGTATCCCGTTCATCAGTTTCAAATTGATGAAGCGATTTTATCAAAGGAGTTAATTTATAAAAACCATAATTACGCGGGTCGAAATTCGGTTGTTTTTTAATCAGCAAATTTCCAACATCTCCGAGGAAAGCCCAGCCGCTTTCATCAGCCAAATCGGTAACTGTAGCAGCAATAAGATTAATTACTTCTTTATCTACTTTTATAATTGCCTGCTTATTTTCTTTAGTTGATTTTTCTTTCACATCTTCCTCTTCATCAATCACTGGCGACATGCCAATAATTTCTATATAAATAAATTTATCGCAGGCCGACATGAAAGGAGTAGGGGTTTTCTTCTGTCCGATGCCAATCACTTTCATTCCTGCTTCGCGAAGTCGTATTGCTAGTCGTGTAAAATCACTATCGCTTGAAACGATGCAAAAACCATCCGTCTTGCCTGAATAAAGAATATCCATAGCATCAATAATCATAGCCGAATCGGACGAGTTTTTTCCTGTAGTGTAGCTGTATTGCTGAATCGGTGTAATTGCATTTTCGAGGAGCACTGTTTTCCAACCCGATAATGTTGGCTTGGTCCAGTCGCCATAAATTCTTTTGAAAGTTGGCGTGCCGTACTTGGCAATCTCCTCCATCATTCCTTTTACATTTGAATAAGGCATGTTGTCAGCATCAATTAATACTGCCAGTCGTAATTCTTTTTGTGTTTCCATTAATTGAAATATGTTTTGCTAAAAGTGATTGTTGATTTTTTTAAATAAATATTTTAAAACTTAATGCGCGCAAAGCTATCCAAAAATCAATTTGAACAGTGAGCAGTAAATTGAAAGAATATTAGAAAAATGAAAGTATTTTAAATTTATACCTATTGATTTTCAATTGATATGATGAAAATAAATATATGTCATGACCCTTGTCATATTTACTAAGATTTAAAAATGCACTTTTACATTAATAAACGACAATAAATAAATCAAGATGGAAACCCTCACCACAACTTTCGCAAAGGAGTCACGGCTTCAGTTCAATCCACATGACATTTATATTTCAACAATTGAATGGCTGTCGGAATTAGAATTTAGTAAAACAGAATTATCGCTGCTTTCAAAACTTTTAGACAAATCATTTTTGAGGGCGCATAAGCAGCAGGAATATTGTGAGCTGTTGCGATTGGATAAAAGAGTAAAATTGTTTCTTAATTATACGCTCAGAGATATGCAACGTAAAATTGCCGAGCATGAGAAACACTTTGTTTTGTTAGATGAAAATATTTTTACCCAGGATGAGCAATTCATTCATGATGAGCATAAGGAAAACGAAAGCTGTTTAACTGAATTCAGAAATGATCTGAATAAATTAAAAAATGAATTGTTTCACTTTGTTGAAGGAGAATGGAAGTCAGCGACTACCAGGAATTTTGCTTTGTGATTTAACTTTTTTCAGTTTGGCTTATAAAAATTTTGAAAAAGTTTTTTCGCTTTTTCAAAGTTGAACTGTTTTCTTCTTGGCCATTTTCATAAAATACTTTTCAAAGTTTTCGTAAACAAAATAGCTTAAGCCAACAGTGCCTGCAACTGCAACAATTAATTTTACTGATTCAGGCACATAAAAAAAGTGTTTGGAAAAAACTGCAAAGATTGCTCCCACCATAATATAAACCAATGCATGAAGCAGGTAAACTGAATAGCTTGCTTCGCCTAATAAAGCCAAAGGTTTATTAATGATTGCAGGAAACTTAATGTCTAATTTGTAAAAGCCAAGGCATATTGCAAAACAACTTATAGTAAATATGATCCTGTTCAAGCCCGTTGCTAATAGTATCGGATTTCCCGTAACCGGATAAAAAATAAATAATCCTAAACCAAAAAATAAAATTAAAAGGTTAAAAGCCCGCCCGATTTTTATACTGTGAAAAGTGTAGCCCATCAGGAAACCGCTTAGAAAAAGAAAAACCTGGTTAAGAGGATTTACATAATTAGCCCACTGTGCTTTTATCGGTTTAGCAGGATCAAGAATATAAAATGCAAAATATAAATAGATAACGAGTAGGATAACCGAAAGTATAATCATCGTAACTTTTGATTTCCTGGTAAACAAAATAAAAAACGGAAAGAAAATATAAAACACTAATTCGTTACCGATTGACCATGAACCTGGCGCTATGTAACTATTCCAGTCAATAAGCCCAAACAAACCGGTTACGTTTAAAAACACCTTCTTAAAATCGGGCAATGGCCCTTCTATATCCACTTTTAAAATGACAGTAAGGGCGATGCATCCAAAAATTGAAAGCCATAGCAATGGAAATATTCTAAAGAATCTCTTTTTCACGAAGTCAATAACGTCTGCCTTTGAAGGTTCCATTTTATTAAAATAAACATAATAGAGTGTGAGACCACTCAGCACATAGAATATTGAAACACCATAAATTCCTATTCGTCCCATTATGCCGCTGGTCATTGAGATCGGATCACCGAGCGTCCAACTGAGGTAATGAAAAATCATAATTCCAAACGCTGCCAATCCTCTTAAATAATCTAAGTTGTAAAGCCTGTTCATGTTTCGTATCAAAAAAAAACCAACATTATAAACGTAGTATGATGAGAAAAAAAAGTCCTGCACAGGGCAGGACTTCTTTCGGAGAAAAATTTAATTTATTGTTTTGTTAACTTTTGATAATATTTTTTATCAGCACTTTGAATCTCAACAGTATAAATTCCGGGAGGAAGCTGGCTGACATCGAATGTATATGATGCAAGCTGGCCTGTGCAATTCTTCTCAATAACAGTTTGACCTAACGAATTTGTCAGCTTAATTATACAATCACTTTTCTGTAATGAGTTAGAAAGTTTAATAACCACTTCATTTTTTGCAGGGTTAGGATACATTGAAAACAGATCAGATGCTGTTTGTTCATTAATACCCACAATGTTAATAATTATCACTCGTGTGGCAGTGTTGCTGCAGGTTCCTAAAGTTGTAGTAAGAGTAACCGTGTAGGTCCCTGTTGTCGCGTAAGTATGAATAGGATTTTGTAATGTAGATGTAGTGCCGTCACCAAAATCCCAGAACCAGCTTGTAGGTCCACCTGATGTAAGATCACCAAAGACAACTACATTGGTTAAATAGCTAAAGGTAAACCAGCTAATTGGCGAAGGTAAAACTGCAACACTAACCGGTGTGCGGGCACTGGTGCAAGGCGCGCTCTGTATAACCCAATCGTAGAAATAATAATAAAATCCCGCATTACCGGCATTGGTTCCTTTAATAGAAACCACTCCTGCAAGTGTATATGGAAAAGTTGCTCCTCCCTGGTTCCTGTAAAGGTCAACATTGACTGCTGTTCCTAATTCAAGATCGGTACCAACCGGCAAATCGAAGTTGAGCGTTACTATGCTCATGCCATCAGGAATATTGACAGCAAGCGATTGCAGCGTGGCGCCTGTATTGTCCATCAATGTTATAGTGCGTATTCCCGCACCTTGTGCATAAACTTTTACTGAAACTAATTTTACAGGTGTAAAGCAATCAAAAATCAAATCATGATAATTGTTATTCGTAAAAAAACCGCCTGTGCCAAAAGTGTTATCAACCGGTCCATTATTTTGCGGAGCAGGATAAATATCACTTTCCACATAATAAGTAGTTGGACCAAAAATAGCAGGTGTTGTGAATGTACCTCCGCTGTAAAGAGGTGTTCCTCCAACAGGTGCGTTAAACCAGGTTAATGAATCAATGCCCGTTGCTGTTAGAACTGCCGGGTTGCCAGCACAAATTGTAGTGCCGGCAGCAGTTGGAGCAGTTGGTAAATTAATTGTGATGTAAGCAGTTTGTGTTGCAGTATTGCTTCCGATACTATTAGTTGCAGTAAGCATTACAGTAAATGTTCCATTGCTTTGATAAACATGCGATGGGCTTTGTAAAGTTGATGTTGATCCATCGCCAAAATCCCAAAGCCAGCTTGTAGGTCCAAAGGTGCTGAGATCAGTAAAGTTAATTATACCACTACAACTGGTTGTAACATCAGCCGTAAAGTTGGCTACAGGCGCCACAGTTGACAACTGGCATAGCCATGCTAAAGCGAAGCCCGCATTATTAACAAATTGATCACTTGTGAACTTCAAAGTAAGCGCTCCACCGGTAGATGTAATAACACCGGGTCCGGAATTTCCGGTATAGGATCCTAAGAGTGTGCTATTGGTAGATGCACCGTCATAAATATAAAGAAAGTCATAAGTGTCTTCGAGATCGAAAAGACTAAATGTCAACTCCACAGTGGCTGCACCGATAGGAGCAATGGTGATATAACTTGTTGAGTTGTCAGCATAGTTGGCGCTTGGGCCTCCATCATCAAATAACTGACCGGCACAGGTTGTTTGTGTGCTTGCTGTTCCATTTACAGGAAGATTAACAATGCAGGGGTTAGCTACATTAACGCTAATGTAAGTGGTTTTTGTTATAGAATCAATTCCGCAAGTACCGCCATCTGAAACTAATTTAACTGTGTAATCACCATAGTTTGCATAAACATGGACCGGGTTCATTAAGGTGCTTGTGGTGCCATCACCAAAATCCCAAAAATAACTTCCTGCATTATTGCTCAAATTACTAAAAGCTACACTTGCAGGTGCCTGGCAAAACGAAGTAACCGGAGTACTGAAATCACTGCTTACACCTGGCACAAATGCGGCTCCAACACCCACCGCATACCATGCATCTACGGTAGCAATAACTTCGGGTGTGCAGGGTCCGTAAAGATCAGTTGCTGCCTGTATTGCATAATATCGTGCATCAGCATAATCAGATGAAGGAATAAGATATACAGCGTTCATCCTGTAACAGATTTGAGCGGCAGTGTCAATGCCCAGCCCGGTAACATTATAAGCGCTGCCTACGTCATTAGTTCCGCTTCCGCCTTCAGTAAGCAGGTAAAACCAATAGTTCATAACTCCGCTGTTATTATGCACTTCGTTAGGAGCATACCAATATTGTCCTCCATAACAATCAGGATTTTGATATTGTTTGGGATTAGCCATGTTTCTGAATGGTGTTCCTCCTATTTCATCTCCTATGAGCCAGTCAATGGTAGCAGGCTGTTTTCCATAATACCTTATTGCATTTCCCATGCAGTCGCTGAAAGCCTCATTCAACCCACCCGATTCATCAGAATAAATAAGATTGGAGGTATGCTCTGTAACACCATGCGATATCTCATGTCCTGCAACATCGAGTGACGTAAGTGGTGTGTAGGGACTACCATCACCATCTCCATAATTCATGTGCGTACCATCCCAGTTTGCATTCACTAAATTTTGATCATAATGCACATAGCTTAATAATTTCTGCCCGGCATTGTCAATGCTGTTTCGATTAAACTTTATAAAGTAAAAATCATAAGTCATTTCTGCTCCCCAATGTGCATCACCCGCATATTGGTCTAATTGTGCATTTACGTTGTTCCAGTTGTTATCTGAGTCAGTAAAATCTGTTGATGGATGATTGGTCGTGTTTTGCGAATTATAAGTTTCAATACCGAGTCCGCGCCCGG
Source organism: Bacteroidia bacterium (assembly GCA_039931675.1). Classification (GTDB taxonomy): domain Bacteria; phylum Bacteroidota; class Bacteroidia; order AKYH767-A; family OLB10; genus JAEUTH01. Next base: position 11,555 of record JBDTRM010000036.1, read on the forward strand.
TTTCTCTTAAACGGAATGTGGTGGGATTTACACTATCAGTTGTGATAGTATGTATTCCACTATATGCCGTAACAACGGTGGCAGTAGTATTTGTGGTGTGAATCCGGTTAGTTGTTAATATGACAGCACCGGTTATTGCATCAACAAAAACATATTTGCGCGATAACGGTTGTTCAGCATAAATATCAAATTTGTAGCATAAACGATATTCAGCCGCCTTGTAATTTCCATTGAGCGGTGCATAAACTAATTCACCTTGTGGATACCAGGTAGCCGTTTGATTGCCTGATGTTTGTTTTATCTGTGCTTCCCAACCGGGTACTTGCCAGCGGTAAAGTGTCGCATTTGTATATTGAAGTGCTTTGCTCAGTGCTGATTCCTTATCTAAGGATGCATTGACAGCAGCATTCATTTTATCAAATAACAATCCATTCAATGAAACAATGTTATTATTTTTAACGTGTACAATATACATCGTTCCTTCAACCGGAATTCCATTAACAGTTTGCTGATACCTGTAATGCGAAAAACCTAAGCGATCCGTTTCGGTTGATAAAAGCTTAAAACCATTGTCTTCAGGCATCCTGAAATTCAATTTCATAAAGGTTGCAAATTGATTGTAGGCAGGTTCAGAGCCTGCCCTGAATTTGATATACTCAGGAATGTTTGATGATGTTCCTGTTTTAATTTTTTCAGCTCCGGGCACCATGTGATGTGCAGCAATACCGGTAAGTTCGGCACCAAATGCAGTGGAGAACATTATTGACATCAACGCCAATAACAAGCAAGTAATTTTTTTCATGCGAATAAATTTATATGAAGTTTTTAAGTGAAAATGAGTTCAATATTAAGGTGCTATTTACAATTTTTTTAAGTACAAAAACAAGTATCCATTTTTTAGCTATAAAATAAATATCAAAAAAAAATCTCACCGTTTAGCGGTGAGATTTTTTTCGGAAAATAACTAATGTATTATTTAACTGCTTCTTTCTTGGCATAGCGGCTGCGGAATTTATCAACGCGACCTGCAGTATCCACGAGCTTCATTTTACCGGTGTAAAATGGATGGCTCATATTTGATAATTCTAATTTTATCAGCGGATAATCTTTGCCGTCTTCCCACTTAACGGTTTCCTTGCTTTCGGCAGTTGACTTTGACAGAAATGAATAGTCGCATGAAATATCTTTAAACACAACTAATCGGTAATTTTTTGGATGAATGTCTTTTTTCATTTGAATTTTTATTTTTTCGGAGCGCAAATATAGATTTTTTCTATTTACAAACAAGGGATAAATAAAAACAGGTGCATGACAAAAGTCCCTTTGGGGGTTAGGAACCTTCTTTCACTTCAAAACCTGTAACCATGGCACTGAAATTTCTCCATCCCGCTTTTATAACTTGTGCAATATGAACAAGGAAAAACAAGCAGTATCCAATAGTTAATGCGAAATGTAATATGCGTGCAAATTCATATCCTCCCATTAACCAGCACAATGTGCTGAACTGAATGGGTTTGTAAATGGCAATACCTGTAAGTAACGAACCAATGCCCATCACAATTACCCCTGAATAAGCGATTTGCTGCGCACCATTAAATTTTCCTTGAGGAGGTTTTTCTTTGGTGAGGAATAAATCGTGCTTCAAAACTTTCCAGGCATCTTTAAAAGAATTTTTATTTGGAAGCAGGTAACGCCATTCGCCTGAAATAAAAGTATAGATAATATAAAGCAAACCATTGATGGCAAATATCCACATCATAAAAAAATGAAATGCCATGCCTGTAGCCAATTTATATTTCAAATTTAAAGCTTCATAAAATCCTTTTGGAAAAAATTTTAAAATGGTAGTGTCGCCAAAACCGATTTTATAAACACCATTTGCCCAGTAAATCATCAAACCGCTCCATATCATTACCCCAAGAACAGGAAAATTTATCCAGTGAAACCAGCGAATGGCAAGCGGATGTTTCTTTTCAATTTTTTTCATCAGTAAAATTTGCACTAAAATAATAATGTTTTGAATTTCTCAAATGTAAACCAATAATCATTTCACGATTTAATTTTTTACACTTGCTTTGCAGCGGAGGGAAGTCAGAGGTCAGAAATCAGAAGTTGGAAATTGAAAAGGGTGGAATGATTGAAGATGTAATGGATTCCGATTTATCATTAGAGAAGAGAAAATCCTACAATCCTTTAATCCTAAAAATCTTAGTTCAGACAATTAACAGACATGAAAACAAAAAAAGAAATTGTAGATAACTGGTTAGTGCGATATACAGGAACAGCGCTGCATGATTTTGGTAAATACATTTTACTAACCAACTTTAATAATTATGTAAACCTCTTTGCCAAGTGGAAAAACGTCCCGATTAATGGAGCAGATAGTCCCATGCCCAATGCAACTGCCGAAGGAATTACCATTATCAATTTCGGAATGGGAAGTGCAAATGCTGCTACGATTACAGATTTATTGAGTGCAATTCAACCCAAAGCACTTTTGTTTCTTGGCAAGTGTGGTGGCCTGAAAAAGAAAAATAAATTAGGTGATCTGATTTTACCAATTGCAGCAATCCGTGGTGAAGGAACTTCCAATGATTATTTGCCACCTGAAGTTCCGGCATTGCCGGCCTTCAGTTTGCAAAAAGCAGTTTCAACTACTATCAGAAATCACAATAAAGATTATTGGACCGGAACAGTTTATACCACCAACAGGCGTGTGTGGGAACATGATAATGAGTTTAAAAAATACCTGATGAAAATCCGTTGCATGGGTATTGATATGGAAACGGCCACTATTTTTACAACTGCATTTGTAAACCAGATTCCTGCCGGTGCATTATTATTAGTAAGTGATCAACCTATGATTTCATCGGGAGTAAAAACATCACAAAGCGACAAATTAGTAACTGAAAAATTTGTAAACGATCATCTCAAAATTGGTATAGATTCATTAAAAGAATTAATCAATAACGGACTCACTGTTAAACACCTCAAATTTTAGTTCCATATCATTCCCAACGCTCACCCTGACCCCAAAGGGCACAACCGCACAAATCCCAAATCGTAAATCAGTCAATGGCTCAGACTTTCGAAAACATCATCCAGGATTTAAAAAACAAAGTGTATTCGCCTGTTTATTTATTGCAGGGCGATGAATCTTATTATATAGATGTGATAAGTGATTACATCGAAAATAATGTGTTGGATGAAATGGAAAAAGAATTCAATCAAACCATTTTATATGGTAAGGATGTGGATTTACTTTCACTCATCAGCCAGGCAAAGCGTTACCCGATGATGAGCAATTACCAGGTGGTGATTGTGAAAGAAGCGCAGAATCTTAAGAACCTTGTAGCCAAAGAAAAGAAATCGGCCAAAGGTGAAAAAGAAGAATTGAATCCGATGGAAGTTTATCTTCAAAATCCGGTTCCATCAACGCTTTTAGTGCTTTGTCATAAATATGGAAAAGTGGACGGGCGCAGCAAGGTTTCGAAAATGTTTGATAAAGCGGGAGTGGTTTTTGAATCAAAAAAACTTTACGATAACCAGGTGCCTGCATGGGTTAAACAATATTGCACTGCAAAAAAATATAAGATCAACGAACGTGCTGCACAATTGATTGCAGAATATATCGGAAATGATTTATCGCGCGTAACTAATGAGTTGGACAAGCTGATGATCAATGTTCCCAATACAGTAGAGATTACTCCCGAACATATTGAACAAAACATCGGCATCAGTAAAGACTTTAATGTGTTTGAATTGAATGATGCGCTCAACACCAAAAATGTTTTAAAAGCAAATCGAATTGTAAATTATTTTGCGTCAAATCCAAAAAACAATCCGTTTGTTGTTACACTTGGAAGTTTGTTTTCGCATTTCAATAAACTGATCATCTATCATTCTGTTGGTGATAAATCAAAAGCTGCAAGTGCCATGGGAGTTAATCCTTATTTTATTAAGGATTATGAAATAGCAGCCAGGAATTATCAGTTACCAAAATTGGTAAGCATCATTTCCATCCTTCGCGATTATGATTTAAAGTCAAAAGGCATGGGCAGTTCAGGTAATGTTGAAGATGGGGAGTTGTTGAAGGAGATGGTGTTTAAGATGATGCACTGACGAAACGGTTTTTGATTTGAGGTTTTTGGTTTTGGTTTTTTGGTTACATGTTATAGTTTCTTGTTCAAGGTTGCCGTCATTGCGAGGAACGAAGCCCGACCGAACGGAACGGGCGGGCAATCTGTAAACAGTTAGCAATTTCTGTTTTGTGTTATCGTGCCCGCCCTTAATTTCTCTTTAAACTACTTATGCGAATTGGGTTCCTATTAAACATAAACGGATTGCTTCGTTCCTCGCAATGACGTACTATTTTTAAATCGTACTTCGCAATTCAAAATTCATCATTCAACATTCAAAATTTCCTCCGTGCAACTCAAACTCTCACAACTCACTCACTTAATAGAAGCTACGCTTAGCGAAGTTTTTTATGGGAAAGTTTTTGCTGTGATTGCCGAAACATCTGAAATAAAAAAATCAGGTGCGGGTCATTATTATTTTGATTTGATTGAAAAAGATGGCCGCAACATAGTTGCAAAAATGAACGCTGTAATCTGGAAAGGGTATTCGCAAATCATCACCGATTTTGAATTGGCAACAGGACAACGCTTTGAACGCAACATCGAATTGCTGATGAAAGTTGAAGTGCGTTTTCACGAAGTGTATGGTTTACAATTGCAGGTGATTGATATTGATTCAAAATATACGCTTGGCAAATTAGAATTGGAGCGACAGGAAACTTTACAAAAATTAGTAAAAGAAAATTCTGAAATTATTGAGTTGATTGATGGAGAGTTTATCACAAAAAATAAAAAACTTTTTGCACCAATAGTTTTTCAGCGCATTGCTTTGGTTACCGCCCCAAACAGTGACGGGCAGCGAGATTTCAAGCATGAGTTAGAAAACAATCCTTACGGTTATAAATTTCACATCACTGAATTTCTCACCCAGATACAAGGTAAGGATGCTGATAAGTTAATCATTCATCAGTTAAATTTAGTGGCTTCTACTTTGAATAAATTTGATGCAGTTGTTATAGTTCGCGGTGGCGGCTCGCAAACTGATTTCAGTTCGTTTGATACTTACGAAATGGGACGCACCATTGCAGGTTTTGATTTGCCCGTGCTTGCAGGTATCGGTCATGAACGCAATGTGAGCATTGCAGATATGCTTTGTTATGCAAGCGTAAAAACTCCAACAAAAGCTGCAGCCTATATTATAGAACACAACAAAAATTTTGAAGAAGAAATTTTAGAATTGCAAAGCCGCATCACTGAAAAAGTTACAAATGAATTAGAAGATAAAAATCAAAAGCTTACTCAACTCACTGATGATTTTAATTTCTATGTTCAGAATATTTTAGGCAAACAAAATCATCAATTAGAAAAATTTGAAATTGCACTCAAGCATCTTAACCCAGAAAATGTTTTGAAACGTGGCTTTGCAATTGTAACGAAAGAAAATAAAATCGTCACCAATCCTGATTTGATTAATAAAGGTGATGAGATAAATGTGCTGATGAAACAAACTAACATTGCAGCAAGTGTTACCGGTAAGAATAAATTATAACGTCATTGCGAGGAACGAAGCAATCTCCAGTAGGTTACTACTAATTACAGATTGCTTCGTTCCTCGCAATGACGACCAATAGGAAATGACAAATAACTAATTTCACCCTCATGAAAAATCTCAAAAAAATAACCGCATTAATTTTATTTGGCATCATCTGTTTTGCATTAGGAGCTTTTATTGCTGATGAAAAGTTTTTAATCAATGGTGATGATGTGCAACATGCAGAAAAATTAATCAGCATGAATTTTACACCATCAGAAACTGACAGCATGTTGCCTTTGCTGAATGACCAATTGAAAAATATTGAGAACATGCGAAAGGTTGATTTGCCTAACAGCGTTCCGCCTGCATATAATTTCAATCCGATTCCGCTTGGCGTAACAATCAATAAAATCCAAACACCATTTAAAACTTCTGATTACAGTAAAACAGCTATGCCTGCTGATATCAATCAGCTTGCATATTATTCAATCGGTCAATTGGCTTTTCTTATTCATTCAAAAAAAATCTCTTCAGTTAAGCTCACCGAATTTTTCATGCAGCGCTTAAAAAAATATTCACCGCAGTTGCATTGTGTAATTACGTTTACCGATTCACTTGCCATGCAACAAGCAAGAAAAGCAGATGCAGAAATTGCAGCAGGAAAATACAGAGGATTGCTTCACGGAATTCCTTTTGGAATTAAAGATATGTATGCAACAAAAAATTATCCAACCACTTTTGGTGCACCGCCTTACATGAACCAAATGCTAAATGACGATGCTACGGTTGTAAAAAAATTAGGTGATGCAGGTGCAGTTATGATTGCAAAACTTTCGCTCGGTGAATTGGCAATGGATGATGTTTGGTTTGGCGGATTGACGCGCAATCCATGGGATACCACAAAAGGTTCAAGCGGTTCATCGGCAGGGCCTGCAGCTTCTGTTTCAGCAGGTTTGGTTCCTTTTGCAATTGGAAGTGAAACGTGGGGCTCGATAATTTCTCCGGGCACTGTTTGTGGAGTTACAGGTTTGCGTCCATCATTTGGCAGAGTGAGCCGCAGTGGTGCAATGGCATTAAGCTGGACAATGGATAAAGTTGGTCCGCTGTGTCGGAACACCGAAGATTGTGCAATTGTATTCAATGCAATTTGTGGTGTTGATGGAAAAGACCAGGCAATGATTGATGCACCTTTTAATTATTCGCCACAGGTAAATTTAAGAGGATTGAAGATTGGTTATTTTAAAAATGATTTTGATAAAGACACCATCATTAACAAACCTTTTAACGATGCAGCAATTGAACAGTTAAAAAAAATGGGAGCAGAATTAATTCCGATAGAATTACCAAAACTTCCGGTAAATGATATGTCCATTTTATTAATGTGTGAAGCAGCATCAGCATTCGATGAACTTACATTATCTAATCGAGATGATTTATTGGTGCAACAAAATAAATATCGCTGGCCGAATTTTTTCCGCGCTGCATATTTCTTTCCTGCAACTGAATATATTCGCGCCAATCGCTTACGTTATTTGTTAGTTCAGCAAATGAATGATGTGATGAAGCAAGTTGATGTTTGTATTGCTCCATCGCTTGCAGGCGATAACCTGCTGGTAACAAACTTAACAGGGCATCCATCAGTTTGTGTTCCATCAGGATTTATTGATGCAAAAACTCCAACAAGCATAGCATTCATCGGGCAGTTATTTGAAGAAGGAAAAATGTTAGCCGCTGCAAAAAAATACCAGGACGCAACAGGATTTCAATTGATGCATCCTCCATTATTTAAATAAAATATCAATAGATTCGAGTGTTTAAAAGCACTCGCTATTGATACGATGTATTCAGATAAAAATAATTGATAGCATTGCCATCAATTTTTTTGCACTGTCAAAAAAAAAGGATCAATAGCGAGTGACTTCAGTCACTCGAAAAAATCAAGTGTTTAAAAACACTCGCTATTGATACGATGTATTCAGATAAAAATAATTGATAGCATTGCCATCA
>JBDTRM010000037.1:0-7496 GCA_039931675.1 Bacteroidia bacterium
TGAATTATCCGTTGCATCAATATTTAATGCAAGACCATCTTTATCTGTTGAAGGATTTATATCATAAGCAGGAGATAATTTCCAACCTTTTTTAATAAGAAGGAAACCATGATTTCTTAAATGGTCATCAGTATTTGAAACAGCAATATTGAAAACAATTCGTCTCCATAATTGGTGCAAATCAGCAGCGTTGTTTGAACCAGAAAATTGTATAAACTCTGCAATATCAAGATAACTTGCGGGAATATCTTTAATTGTGGTTTCATTATTTCCCGTCATTGTCATGGCTGATGCAAAATGTAACCGCTCATTTTTTACCCGGTCAAACCGCTTAGTGAAAAAAGTATTTTGCTTACCGGTTACTTTTTGAATCCTTGATTCAGTCATTTCAACTTTTGCTTTCAATGCAAGGCGGTAAGCCAAAAATTCCCATGCCGCTTTGTCAATTGAGTCATTTTTTGAAGGGAACTTTGCAATCCATAACTGGTTGTTGCTGTCATAAATATTTGCTTTAGGTCTTGCACCTCCAAGCGAAGAACCAGGTGCCATAAGTATAGCAAGCCATTTTCTTACTTCTGCATTTTCTTTATTTGATTCTATTAAAGCCGCAGCAAGTTGCAATTGTTTTATTGATGACCACAGTGGCACAGGGTATTTGTTATCATCATTTAAGAACGGTCTGTTCTTGTCTAACTTGAATCTTAAACCACCCATTCTACCTTCATCATTAACTCCAAGTAAAAAATCAATGTCATATAAATTTGGCGCAGGTTTACCATCCTCTTTTGCCTTTTGTGCTGCGCGTCTTTTCATTAATGTGCGTCCCCATGTATCAGGCATTGAATCAAGAAACACTCCGAAGTTTTCCTTTGCACCCGGAAACTGAACACCTGCATGCCATGATATATCCGGGTCAAGAAGAAAATGTTTTCCGTTTTTAATCCACCTTTCATCATATTCAAAACTAAATGATTTTTTTCCTTTACCCTGGTGTGCTGTAAGCTTACCAATACATTCAGGAATAGTCATTCCAAGCCAATGCGCATAAACCCAAATATCTGTTTTACCTGTTGCCATTTTTATTTCCCTCCCAAAAGTTTCAAGTCCTGTAGTTTTCTTCCCAATTCATCATCAGCAGCCAGCTTCAAAAAATCATCCTGTAATCCCAACACCCTCAGCACATTAAAATATGCACCCATAGAAACACTGCCTGCTCCTTTCTCAATTTGATAAAGCGTGCTTCTATCAATACTTGCACGTTCAGCAACCTGGATTGTTGTGAACTTTCTTCTTTTTCTTGCCAGCTTTATTTGTTCACCTAACTGATCAAGAATTTTCTGGTGCTTAGGAAATAATAATTGCTTTTTGCTTTTCATAGAATATTGTTGATTATTATCAACAAATGTATTACTAATGTTGATAATAAACAACAGGTTTGTGAATTGGGAAATTCGGTAATTCGGTAATTCGGATAATTGGGGTAATTGAAACAAAAAAGGCTGTCAAATAACAGCCTTTTTTCTTGAATAAATTTTCAGGTATCTTTTGCGTGTACCGCTATACTCTGTCCGGGAAGCCATGAAGTTTCAAGTCAACAGTCAAGTGATTTTTGTTTGATAAATTCATCAATATATTTTATAGATTTTTCAAACCTGTCATGCCAGTCACCGGTTATTTCCACAATGTCAATTTTATGGTCTGCTAAAATTTGTCGGTGTGAAATGTCTAATAAATTTCTTTCGGTTTCACTTAATCTTGTACCATCCTGAAAGTGTTCAACATCGTTGTTGAGATAAAGATAAATGTCTGCTTTGTTGATATTGTATATATCATCGCGTACAATCAAGTCCTTGTCAAATGTGAATTTGGAATATGATTTTGTAATATGAATGTCAGTGTCAATAATTATTAATGGACTGTTTTCAATTATAGCATTTTGAATTTTCCTGGAATGTTCGTTTGCTACTAAATGCAAATCGCCAAAAGTAAATTCGTTAGAATTTGGAATTAAATCTCTTGCTGCTTCCAATACTAAACTGCAACCATAATGCTTAGCAAGCTTCTCTGTCAAAGTTGTTTTGCCTGTTGATTCCGTTCCAACGATTACAACCTTAATTCCAAAGTCAGGTTTAACGCTGTCGGGTAAAAATTTCCAATTTGCCAATACATCATTACGAACAGCAGTAGCGGAAACAGGAAACAGTTTTTTAGGAATGTCAAAAGCTATGTGTTGAATATTCATAAACCCTGCAACCAGGTTGCCATAGTTTTCAGAAGTAATCAGCAAACTATAATCTGGATAAAGTTCTTTGAAAACAATCGCCCAAATTTCAGAAACATCTTTAGAAGTTTCCGATGTGTTTGGCAATTTGCTTTCATTATAACTGAATACTTTTACTTCAATGTTTTTCTTATCGGTAAAAGTTTGTTCAATCCAATTTTTCCTAACGCTGCCTGAAATATTTTCTTTGTCGCTGCAACAAATTAAAACAGATAAGTAATCGCATTTACTCAAGGCAAAATTTATCATTCCCTCGTGTCCTTTGTGAAAAGGCAAAAACTTTCCAAATACAAATGCTTTAATCATTCTCCATCTGTCTTTTCCAGTGATAAAGTCCGTAAGATGCCAACCCAAGAAAAATAAAATATTCAAGGGATAAAAAGTAAACTTCCTTTTTATAATAGAGAACTACACAAACAATGTCAACCGCAAGCCACAAATACCAATTCTCAATTTTCTTTTTTGCCAGAAGGATTGTTGCAACGATACTTGAAACCATTACGAAAGAATCTGTGAATGGATAAGCAGCCCGAATTTTAAAATAGCGCGGCAAATACACATGAATATTCTTGATGACAAAACCAATAAATACAGAACCGATAACTATTGCTACCGTAATTTTTATCCGGTTTCGGAAATTTATTTCCGAAATTTTGTTTGCATTTATTTTTCTATTCCACATATACCAACCGCAAAGCGTAACTACAAAAAAGTAAACTTGCAGAAACATATCAGCATACAGTTGCACTTGAAAGAACAGAATGAAAAGGAAAATTTCATTTACAATTCCAGTTGCCCAAGTCAGAATGTTTGCTCTTGATGCAAAGTAAACCGAAACCAATCCGAACAAAGTTCCAATCAATTCAACATAGCTGATGGGATAACCTAAAACTTGAAAGGCGATATTTTCAATTTCAAAAAAGTGCATCAAAAACTATATTTTATTGAAGTGTAAAAATTTGTTGGTGCTTGCACAAAATACTTTTTGCTTCCGTCAATGTCAACATATCCATTGTTGAAATATTTGGTGTTTGTGATGTTGTTTATGAAAATACAAAACTGAAAACCTCTTATGTCGTATCCAACTCGTCCATTCAAAAGAAAATAGTTTTTAAGTGTTGAACTGTTTGCGAAATCAATGAATGATTTGTCCTGATATCTTAATGCAATCGAAATTGAAAAACCTTTGTAAGAATAAATCGCTTCCTGATTAATGATTAAAGGTGGAGTAAGAATAGGAGTGAATACTTCATTTTGCTCTTTAATACGACTGAAGTTGAATGATGAATTATTTATCAAAGTGAAATTTTTATTGACCTTGTAAGTAACGCTCAACTCAATTCCTGTTCTGAAACTCTGCTCAACTTCGTTTGTAAGAGCCAATCCATTTGGTCCAAATTTTCCATCAAGCACAATTTCGTTTTTGAAATCCATATAATAAAGATTCAGGTTAAAATTTAGCTTTTGTGATTGATGTCTAAAACCTAACTCTTGATTCAAAACATATTCAGGAGTTTCGATTGAAACAATTGCATTGCCTAAACTGTCAGCTAATAAATCATCGCTGCCGCCAAACAAATCATTTCTTGTTGGCTCTCTGCCTGTCGTTCCAATGCTGTAATAAAATGTCGAATTGTTTTTAATTGCATAACTCAACCCTGCTTTTGGATTGAGGAAGTGCCAATTCATTTTTTCAAACGCAACTGTTCCGTTGTAATCAAAAGTCGAATAACGATATTGTATGTCAGCAAAAAAGGTAAAGCTTTTTACTGTGTAATCTGCTTTTGTAAAAACACTCACCTCGTCTTTGTAGCCCGTGTTTTTGTAAAGTTGCCCCAAAGTATTTTCGCTGCCGATGTGTTGCCTGTTATAAATATTTCCATGAACTCCTGTTGTCCAATGGAATTGTTTTTTTGAAAAAGTGTAGTTGCTAAAAACACCAATTAGGTTTGATTGAAAAGCATAGTTGTATAATTCGCTTGTTGTTGGAAATCCTAAAAAGTTGTTCAAATTAAAATCATAATTGCCTTTTAAGAAAATGTAGTAAACGCTTGTTTGAAGAATTGAAACGCTACAGGGTTGCCAGCAATTTTGCAGTTGAACCAAGCATTGAGTGAATTTATCTTTTTCGTTTTTGTTGGCGTTCGTTTTTCTATCGGTTGAAATCAAAGAGTCCGAAACACCAAGCCAGGCCAAGTGATTTTGTTGGTGTCCCGCCAATAAATTTATTTTCCAGGTTGATTTGTCGTAGAATAAACTACTACTGATAAAAATGGATTGCGAATTATTTGAAGAGTTGTATTTGTAACCATCAGAAAAAATTTGAGATGCTCTTACATACAATGCTTTTCTTTTTTTTACTCCGCTGTTGAACTCTCCAAATGCTCTCAAACTATTGAATGAACCGTAACCAAAACCAAAGGTGGTTTTGGTTGAATCATAGAGGTTTGGAGAAAATAGTTGAACGCTGCCTCCGTAACTTGCAACACCATTTTTACTTGTGCCAACACCACGCTGAATTTGAATTTTACTTACAGAGTTTAGAATGTCGGGATAGTTGGAAAAATATGCTCCCTGGTCTTCTGGTTCATTTAGTGGAACTCCGTCAAGTGTCATATTTATTCTCGTCTGATCAATGCCTCTCATTCTGAAATAGGAATAACCTTGCGTGTTTCCTGCATCTGAATAAACTGTTATTGATGGAGTTTCGGAAAGTAAAAATGACGGTTCTTGTCCTGTTGATTTTGTTTGAAGCTCTTTACCGCTTATGTTTTGAAAAGTGATGGGAGTTAGCCTGTCCGCTTGATAAGTTACTGTTACTTCCTTTAATTGATGTGCCGCATCAAATTTTAAAGTGTCTTGCGCTTTGAGTTGTCTTGTCGTGAAGATTAGTAGTATGAGTAGTAAATATTTTGCCATTAAATATTGTCGTGTCTTTGTACGGTTTTCAATTCTTTTTGAACAATTATGTTGTAGATTGCTTTGTCCGGGTACAATTGTACACAACATGCGCGAGGACAAATACCTTCGAAAAGTTGAAGAAACTTTCCGAAGGTTAACTCGCAAATTACATCTTCACATTCCCATCCTTATCCAACTCCACAACCTGGTGACCTAACTTGGTTAATTTATCATAGCAGGTTTTTTTATCGCCTACTACAAGTATGTACATCTTATCAGTAGGCAAATAATTTTTAGCTAATTGTTCTACATCGGTAAGCGTCATTGTTTGAAGAATTTTATATTGCTGTACGGTGTAATCTTTCGGCAAATCATAATCCAAAATCCTTCCAATAAATCCTGCTTTTTGTCCGAGTGTTTCATATTTCAATGCTTCGCTTTGCGATAAAGAATTTTTTGTAAAGTCTAAATCTTCCGGCTTCACATTGGTTTTGTAACTATTAATTTGATTAAAAATTTCGGTAACAGTACTATCTGTTGCATCTTTTCTAAAACCACCGCTCACGGTAAACGGACCTGTATAATGTGTACCGGTGAAACCTGAACGCGCGCCATACGTCCATCCTTTTTCTTCGCGCAAAGTGTAGTTAATGCGGCTGTTAAACGAACCTCCCAAAACAAAATTCATCAGGTTGCAACGATAATAATCACCGGTTGCATCATAAGGCATGGCAAGGTAGCCAACACGTATTTCCGATTGGGCCGCACCATCTTTATCAATAAAATAAATTTTATTTTTTTCGTAATTTGATAAGTAAGTTACTTCAGGCAACTTAATATTCTTGCGAGGCCAGTTTTGCAAAAACTGAAAACTATGAGGAATGGTATTTACATCCATATCACCTACCACAATTAATTCTGCAAGATCTGGGGCATAATATTTCGCATAGAAATTTTTTACATCATCAAGCGTAATGTTACTCACAGTGTTTTGCATTCCATCATTCGGAATTCCTTTAATGCTTGACACACCGTAAATCATACGTGCATAATTTTTTTCGGCAATCATAGTTGCTTGCGTATATGAATTAGCAATACCTTCAAGAGCCTGCTTTTTTATACGATCAAAATTTTCCTGGATAAAGTTTGGATTCATTAGCCGCTCATACATAAGGTCAAGTGTCTTTTGAAGATTCTTTTTCAATGTGCTTACATAAACTATCGTGGCTTCGCTTCCACTCGAAACAGAAATAGTGCTTCCCAGTTTATCCAACTCATCATCAAACTGCTCTGATGTATATTTTTTTGTTGCTTCATTCATCATCCGCGCTGTGATATTTGCAAGGCCGGCTTTTGAGGTATCATAGGCATCAAGCAAATGGCCGCCCTTCATCATCAGTTGAATGTTTATCATTGGTATTTCATCGCTCTTAACTGCTATCACCTGCAATCCATTATCAAAACGATTGGAATAAAAATCTGGAACGCTAACGAATGGCGCATCACCTGCTTTAGGTTTTATGCTGCGATCAAAATTATCTTTCGGATCCTGGTATTTTATGGTAACCGTTTCATGAGCAGCCGGTTTATCAGGAGGCGGAACCTGGTAACTATCAGCACGCGCTTTGTTTTCTTTATCTTTCGGATACCAGCTTAATGCAACATAATTTTTTCCCTTCACATATTTATTATATACACGCATCACATCTTCCTTAGTAACCTTTTGATAATCGTTGTAGCGTTTTTGAATCTGGTTAGGATTGCCGGTGTAAGTTTGAAATGCAGCAAGCTGTGATACCTTGCCGGCAACACTTTCAAGCCCTCCAACAAAACCTTTTTCAAGTTTTGCTTTAGCTTTAATCAGGTCATCATCGGTAACTCCTGCAACATCAAATTCAGCAAGCGACTTATCAATTAATGCATCTATGTCACTTAATTTTTGAGTTGGAAATGCGCGAATGGAAATAGTAAATTCTCCAGCCTGTTCAGATGAGTTATTATAAACCATTGCATTATTAGCAACCTGGCTTTTTATAAAATTTCTATAGAACACAGAACTTTTCCCATCTGATAAAATTGTAGAGAGAATATCCAACACCGGTTCATCAGGTGTGTAAAAAGGAATAGTCGGATAGGTGCGCTGCAACAATGGAAAACGAATATTATCGGAACCTGAAATATAACGTGTTTCAGGAAGTTGCACAGGTGGTAAACTCAACTTATCAACCTTTGGACAAGCCGGTATAGGACCAAAATATTTTTCAACCATCTTAACAACTGCTTGTGTATTTACATCGCCACCAACTGTTAGTGT
>JBDTRM010000038.1:0-60681 GCA_039931675.1 Bacteroidia bacterium
AAAAAACTTACTGCCTTATTAATTTTCGTCTGCAAACTTTCGGAAAGTTGAAGGAACTTTCCGAAAGCGAAATCCCGCAATGCAAAGAATGTAACAGCGTTCCGATAGTTATCGGAATCAGTTCGCTTAAAAAACTTACTGCCTTATTAATTTTCGTCTGCAAACTTTCGGAAAGTTGAAGGAGCTTTCCGAAAGTGAGATCGGAAATAGGAACCTATAAAACGTTTACAGATTGCTTCGTTCCTCGCAATGACGGTTAACTTGAAACCAAAAACCAAAAACTGCATCAATGCGCCTCCAGCCAGTTTCTTCCTGTTCCAATTTCTACATCAACAGGTACTTTTAATTTAATAGCGCCTTCCATTTTTTGTTTGATGATGGGTTTTACAATTTCCAATTCATCGTTAGGAACATCAAAAACTAATTCATCATGCACCTGCAAAGTCATTTTAGTGTTGAGTTTTTCTTTTGTGAAAGCTTCGTCAATATGAATCATGGCCACTTTAATTAAATCGGCTGCACTGCCTTGTATCGGTGCGTTGATGGCGTTGCGCTCTGCAAAACCTCGTACGGTTGCATTGGCTGAATTTATATCACGCAATAGTCTGCGCCTTCCTAACAACGTTTCAACATAGCCATGTTCGCGCGCATTATTGATGCTGCTATCCATGTAAGTTTTTATGGTAGGATATTGCAAAAAGTAATTGTCAATTATTTCAGCGGCTTCCTTGCGGGGAATATTCAATCGCTGCGAAAGCCCGAAAGCACTGATGCCATAGATGATTCCGAAGTTTACCATTTTGGCATTTCTGCGCATGGTGCTGTTTACTTCTTCAATGGCAACATTGTAAACCTTGCTTGCAGTTGCGGTGTGAATGTCAATATGATTTTTAAATGCTTCAATCATGCTTGCATCTTCGCTGAAGTGTGCAATGATGCGCAATTCAATTTGTGAATAGTCTGCACTTAATAAAGTGAATTTATCATTGCGTGCAATAAACGCTTTACGGATTTCTCTTCCGCGTTCTGTGCGTATTGGTATGTTCTGCAAGTTAGGATTGTTGCTGCTTAATCGTCCTGTGGCTGCAATCGTTTGCACGAATGAAGTGTGCACACGACCGGTGCGCGGGTTAATCATTTGCGGCAATGTATCCACGTAAGTGTTTTTCAATTTTACTAACTCACGGTAATCCAAAACTAATTTTATTGCGGGATGCTTGTCTTCAATTTTACTCAACACATCTTCGCCTGTTGCATATTGACCAGTCTTGGTTTTTTTTGCCTTCTCATCAATTTTCAAATGTTCAAAAAGTACATCACCTAATTGTTTTGGCGAAGCAATATTGAAACGCAATCCACATGCTTCGTAAATTTTACTTTCAACGCTGATAATATCTTTGAGTAATTCAGATGAAAGCGCATTTAAAAACTGGGGATCAATTCTAACACCTTCAGTTTCCATTTTTACCAACACACTCATCAATGGCACTTCAACTTCGTCAAACAATTTGAACACATTATTTTTATGGAGTAACGGTTCCAATATGTGTTTGAGCTGATAAGTAACATCAGCATCTTCGGCAGCATAATCTGTAATCTGATCAATTGCAACAGTGCGCATGCTTAACTGTCCGCCTTTCTTTTCACCGATTAATTTTTCAATCGGAATCGGTTCATAGTGCAGATAAGTTTCAGCAAGAAAATCCATGTTGTGGCGTTGGTCGGGTTCGATAAGATAATGAGCGAGCATGGTGTCAAATAATTTTCCATGTACATGCACATCGTACCAATGCAACATAATAATATCATACTTTAAATTCTGCCCAACCTTTGCAATGTGTTCATTTTCAAATATTGATTTGAATTCTCCGATGAGTGCATGTGCCTCATCATAATTGGCTGGAAAAGGAATGTAATACGCTTCATGTTTTTTAAACGAAAAGCTTAATCCAACCAATTCGGCAGTGTTTGCATCAATACCTGTAGTTTCAGTATCAAAACAAAACTCTTTTTGCTCTTCCAATTTCGAAATTAAATCAGCACGTTTTTCTTTTGTATCTGTTAGGATATAGGTATGTTCTATATCGTTTATGGTTTGACGTTTAACGTTTGAAGTTACCGGACTGTCATCACCACCTTCACTTTCACCTTCACTTTCACTCCCACTTTCACTTCCTCCAAATAAATTCTGCTGTCCCTTTTTGGCTTTCGGGTTTTTTCCTACTCCTACCGCTACCGCTGCAACTCTTTCTGCCGCTCCTTCCCCCAACACCCGCTTAGCAATTCCTTTAAACTCCAACTCATCAAAAAGGTCTTTTAAAATTTCTTTATCAGGTTCTTCAATTATCAATTTGCCTTCTTCAAATTCAACAGGCACATCTAATAAAATTGTTGCAAGTTGTTTTGAAATCTTTGCTGACTCTGCACCATTAGCAACTTTTTCAGCAAGCTTTCCTTTCAACTTATCTGCATTGGCAATTATGTTTTCTACGTTATCATATTCTTCAATAAGTTTTTGCGCGGTCACTTGTCCAACCCCGGGAATTCCAGGAATATTATCTGCAGCATCGCCCATCAATCCCAGCATATCAATAACCTGGTCTATGCGTTTGATTTGAAATTTTGCAAGAATCTCATCCACACCGAGAATTTCAGCAGGGTTGCCAAACACGCCCGGCTTGTACATAAAAACATGTTCACTCACTAACTGGCCGTAATCTTTATCAGGAGTCATCATGAAAACTTCAAACCCTTTTTTCTCTGCTTTTTTTGCAAGCGTCCCTATAATATCATCAGCCTCATAACCATCCATTTCAATTATGGGAATACGAAAACCTTGAAGAATTTTTTTAATGTATGGAATGGAAATACCAATGTCTTCAGGCATTTCCTGGCGATGCGCTTTATACTCTGCAAAATCAACGTGCCGTGCTGTTGGTGCTGCAGTATCAAATGCCACACCTATATGAGTTGGATTTTCTTTTTTCAAAACTTCGAGCAGGGTGTTGGTAAAACCAAACATTGCCGAAGTGTTCAATCCTTTTGAACTCACACGCGGACTTTTACTGAAAGCAAAATAAGCGCGGTAAATAAGCGCCATTGCATCTAAGAGGAATAGTTTTTTTTCTGACATAATTTGATTTACGATTTGGGATTTACGATTTACAAGGTTACCGTCATTGCGAGGAACGAAGCAATCTGTTGTTGGTTTATAGTTTTTTGCTGTTATATTAATCTGTTATGATTAACTTGAATAATTATTTCAAAAACTTACGACCTTTTTTCCACGATGTGAATTTCTTTTTTATTATTATATATGACTCTTCAATCGGAATTGTAGGTTCAGCCTCGGCCTGCTTAACAATCCTTTCCAAATCCTTTTCTGACAGAGGTTTGCCGGGTCGGACCAAATTGTATGATGAAATAGGATCGTCAAAAACTTCAACACTTTTAATTTTCTTATCAGCACGAAATTGTGCTGCAAGAATTTTTGCATAAGTTTTATTTGTTTCAATTGTTAGAGTAGCCATGACTTAAATAATTTTTTCAAAGATAAAATTTTGTTGAGTAATCAATTGGTTAAAACCACTCGCTATTGATGTGTCTTTGCTGCTATAAAAGAATTGATGGCACAAAGACACATCAATAATTCCATTCATTTGAATAAAAGGCAAATGTTTACAACAAACCCCATCAATTATTTTTTCTTCTGATAAATGAATATCAATAGCGAGTGACTTCAGTCACTCGAAAAGAATTCTAATAAACAACCAATTTTTTTCTCAACACACCTTTCTTAGTTTTTGCAGTAACATAATAAACACCCTTATTAAGTTTTGAAGTGTTGATGGTAATTTTGTTTTGAATGTTGCCTGTTAAACTTTGCACCGTGTTACCGAGTGAATTTACAATATCAAAATGTGTGATGTAAGGTAAGGCAGTGTAATCGAGCGTTGCAAAATCATTTGCAGGATTAGGATACAACTTTAATTGTTGAGCAAGTGCATCATTGATTCCTGTTACAACTGCATAAGAAGAATTGGAGCGCGCCTCATAAACAACAGTGCTGCTATCAGGATGACAGCCATAAGGATTACGAACGGTTACACGATAAAAATTCAATCCCGGAGGCGCAGTATAATCTGTGTATAAAACACTGTTGCTTGCAATGGAATCAATTACCTGCAAATTGCCTGATGTTGTTCCCCTGTAAATGTAATAAGAGGTATAACCGAAGCCTTCATAAGGATTCCAGCTTAAATTTACTTCTCCAAACAAACCTGCACTCGCCTGCATGTGGATGGTGGTGTGACTGCCTGAATATACATTGGTCAAAACATTCCCGTTAGCATCAACAGGTTTTACTAAGTATTTATAAAGTTTTGTGTTGGGGTTAACTCCCATATCAACAAACATGGCTGGAGCGCTTTCGTTAACCCATCCAATTGAATCATATTGATTTAATACAGAACCTTCGCGATAAATATTAAAATGATCAATATCGCTATTGTCTTGTTTATCCCAAATCACTATGTTTTTTTGAAGTGTTGTATCGTAAGCTACTAAACATATATGTTGAATTAAGGCACTACTGGTTCTAACCTCGCTGATTGTAGTTGAATTATCAGGATGACACCCACCAGAAATGATTCGTACAAAGCTATAATAGCATAAGCCCTGGGGTGGATTTTGATCGTTGTAGTAACCTGATGATGTAATTGGCTGTATTGAATCCCTTAGTATCATATTGGTTTCATTGGGTCCTCTGTATATGAAAACTTTATTTGAAAGAGGTTGAAAAGTTGAAGGGAAATAAAAATATAATCCTGAATTACCTGCTACTGGTGTTTGCCCGTAAGCATTCGGAGCACCAAAACCGTAACTAAGGTTAGTAGCCGAGTTGTCACATGAATCAATCGCTTTGATTCTATAGCCAAATGTATTCGTTGTTGGCTCGTAATTAGGATCAATAAAAGACCCGGAGGCTGATACCGGTACGTTGCCAATTGAATCGCTGATAGCATTTACATATTTATATACATTAAATGAAGCAATACCATAATTATTCTGCTTATCCCACAACACACAGTATTTCTTGTATGCAGTATCGTAAGTTATTGCGCATAGGGGTTGCTCATAATTTACAATGCGCCCTGAACAAATTCCACAACGGCTATCGAAATGTAATATCGGGGAAATATTGGAACCCATATCATCAAAGCCAAAAATAATACTCCCGTTTTGTTTGTTAGTTGTTATGAGCATTAAGTATATTCCAACTGAATCAGCAAAAGGAAGAGTAAAGTTCGCGGAACCATTCAATGGGAAATTATAATACTGATTGAGGTGCGAAGCATTAAGACTGCTAAAAATGTTGGTCGTATCTGAAAAGGGTCCCCATATTGCTACGCATACGGTATCCATTGTTGGATTTATGCTATTGAATAATGTATAATTTACCTGTTCAGATCCACAAACAGTCCATCTGATCCATTTTGGATTTTTAGTGGTAAGCAAGTTGCCGTAATCTGGCCCTGTAGGCGCTGTTGGAGAAGTACCTGATAGATTATAGCTATAAGTGCCCTTTGCAGTAATTACCAAAGCACTATCAAATACATTAAACTGTGCTTTTGAATAAAATGAAATGCAAATAAAAAGAATAGAGATGTAAATGGTTTTTTTCATGGTGTTTTGTTTTATGATTATTTGAATCAAAAGTAAATTTATTTCTGAAACGAATTCAATTTATGATTGTAATAATTGAATGATAGCTTTTAGAGTTTTCAGCTGTGAGGTGAACACATTAAAATATTTTCTCATGCTGACTGTATCTTTTTCACTTTTCTTCATTATGAGTGTAAATGAATCAGCAAATCCTGCATAAGTTTACACAGTTAAATCCGTTAAGGCATGATGAAACACCTACGCTTTTAAATACAAACATTATCAAAATGAACTACCACCAGGCTGATGAAGAAATACTCAATGATGAGCAAGCTGTTAATGCGGCAAAGCTCAACCCTCAAAAGTTTGAGTGGCTTTATGACAAATATTATGAGCAGATTTTCCGCTTTACTTATCAGCGGCTCGATAGCAAGGACACTGCTTATGATATAACACAAACCGTGTTTCTTAATGCTATGTTAAAACTTAAATTATATCAGCATCGCGGTTTGCCTTTTTCATCATGGCTGTATCGCATTGCAATTAATGAGTTGAATACCCTGTTCAGGAAAAATAAAAATGAACGTGCCTTGAATGTTGATTTAGATACTGTGGGTGATATTATTCAGGAAATGGAAATGACAAATACAGAAGAAAAAATTCAGGAAGTTTTAAATGCAGTGCAACAGCTTAATGAAGATGAAATACAATTAATTGAAATGAGATTCTTTGAAAGGCGTGCCTTTAAAGAGGTTGGCGAATTTCTTGAAATAACAGAGAACAATGCAAAAGTGAAAACGTACAGGGCTTTAGATAAACTGCGTGAGATATTAATTGAGAATTAAAAATTAAGAATCGGTAACAACAAAGACAATGAAAAATAAAATAAATATAAATCGTCAGTTTATGAAGCATGAAGACATTACTGAAAGGAAAAACTTTCAGAAGGTTTTGCTGGATTATAAAAAAGCAAGTACACCCATTTATAAAACTCCGCGCTTTTATGGTGTGATGAGTTTAGCTGCTGTGGTGGTAAGCGTGGCGGTGTACTTTGCTTTTTTCAGTGTGCGCGAATCTTCAAAACAAAATGCTGGCAATCTGCTAACAACAATTATTGATAGTACTAAATCATTACCTGTTGTTAATGATTCATCGTATCAAAATGTAGATTCAGCAACAACGATTATTAAAAGTTATAAGCCATTTATAAATCCGCCTTTAGCAAATCTTGAAAAAAAATATACCACATTTCAAATGGACGCAGCAGCGGGTGGTGAGATTAAATATGAAACAGGTTCAACAATTAAAATTCCGGCAGGTTGTTTTGTTGATGCAAAGGGAAATCCTGTTAAAGGAAAAGTTGATATTAAATATAGGGAATTTCACGATGCTGTTGATTTTTTTCTCAGCGGCATTCCTATGACTTATGATTCAGGAAATACACGATACACTTTTGAATCGGCTGGAATGATGGATATACAAGGCTTTCAAAATGATGAACCGGTTTTTGTTTCAACTGATAAAAACATTGCTGTGCAGATGGCTTCAAAATACCAGGGCAATAAATACAACTTGTATTATTTAGATACCGTAAACCGAAAGTGGCTTTATAAAGGGAAAGATGTTGTTACGCAAAGAAATTCTTTGTTATCTTCTGCGGAGCAAAATCCTGTACAAGTTGCTGAAGATTCTATAACCTGGGGATATCTAGATGAAGAAATAAAGTTTCTTTTAGAGTCAAATCCAATAGAACCCAGGTTGGCAAAATCAAAAGGCTCCCATTTTACAATAGAAGTTGACACAAATAAGTTTCCTGAAATTACAAGTTCTAAAGATGTGGTGTTTGAAATCAGCAGTGAGAATAAAAACTTTAATCCCGATGCTTATAAAATAGCTTACACTGATGTAAAACTTGAGAGATATAATATTGGATTGAGTTATAAATTACACCTCGGTATTAATGATAGTACTATAACTTATATTGTTTATCCTGTTTATAATAATAAAGATTATAGTAAAGTAAAACAGGAGTATATTAAAAAATACAAGGAATATGAGACCCTACTTGCAAAACGCAAAGCAGAAGAAACCAAAAATGGGAAGAATTGGGAATCATTGGTGGCATGGACAAAATATCCTGCTTTCGTTAATAGGTCTTGGACTTATAGCGACAGTGCAATGAATACACCGGCAATGAATCCTGAATATTTAGTTTGCCGGACTTTTACGGTGAGAGGTTTTGGAATTTACAATTGTGATTGTTCAATCGCGTTCCCTATAGGTGCTAACATATTTGCAAGGTTTACTGATGGAAAAGGCACTCCGTTAAATCTATACAGGGTTTATTTAGTGGACTTTGGTAGTAATGCATTGTTCACTTATTACAGAGATGTCGAATTCAATTTAAAGTTTAATCCTCACCATAAAAATGTTTTATGGGCCCTAACTCCTGATAACGAAATTGCAGTTTTCAAAGCTGAAGATTTTCAGAATATTGACCTGAAATCTGATGTCATCAAATTCAAAATGAGAATGAGCGATGCCGAGTTTAAAAACGAAAGTGAAGTGCGAAAGTTTTTGAATATTTAATTTGCTCACAGAGTAATAAGGCTTCGTTTATAAAATTGCAAATCCCGGTTGAAATATTTCAACCGGGACTTTTTGTTGACTTGTTCAGAAAATTTTTACTCCTGAATAAATCCAATCACAAAACATCAGCGTAAGTCTCTGTAAATTCAAAACAATAAAAACATCAAATTAAAATGAAAAAGAACACATTAAAACTAACAGTAGCTGTGGCAATGGCAGCAATATCATTTGGCCAGGTTAACGCTCAAATGAAAGACATGAACATGAACGACAATACCGTTATGGTTGGCGGAGAGTCAATGTTCCCAAAGAAAAACATTATTGAAAATGCAGTGAACTCAAAAGATCATACCACATTGGTGGCAGCAGTAAAAGCAGCAGGTCTTGTTGAAACTTTGCAAGGCAAAGGGCCATTCACAGTATTTGCACCTGTTAACAATGCATTTGAAGATTTACCTGCAGGCACTGTTGAAACATTGTTGAAACCTGAAAACAAAGGAACGTTAACTGCTGTGTTGACTTACCATGTGCTTGCAGGCAAATACACTTACAACGATGTAGCCGCTGCAATTAAAAAAGGTAATGGCAAGGCTACCATGAAAACTGTACAAGGACAAGAGTTAACGTTTATGATGAACGGCATGCACAACATTACCGTGACCGATGCTGCAGGAAACTCAGCTAACATCAGCACTTACGATGTAATGCAATCAAATGGTGTGATACATGTTATTGATAAAGTGTTAATGCCAAAAATGTAAAAACTAAAAGTGAGTTAGACTGTTTTAGAAACGCCCGGAGAAAATTTCGGGCGTTTGTCTTAAACATGACAATTGAAAATCACAATCAATGTTATCTTTGAATTCAAAATAAAAATCAAAAATGAAAAGTTTAATAAAATTAATTTTAATTACCTGTATGGTAACAGTTAGTATGATAAATGTAAATGCACAAACCCCGGTTACTAACCAGGATCCGAATTTGAAAATAGTAAAGACAAATGCCGAGTGGAAAAAAATTCTTTCGCCTGATGCTTATAACATCACACGCGAAGCCGGCACTGAGCGCCCTTACACAGGCAAGTATTGGGACAATCATGAAAAAGGAATTTATTCATGCGTTTGTTGCGGATTGAATTTATTCAGTTCAGATACAAAATTTGAGTCAGGAACAGGCTGGCCAAGTTTTTACCAGGCTTTGAAAAAAGGTGTTGTAGATGAAAAGACAGACAATAGTTTGGGAGTGCCCCGCACTGAAGTATTGTGTCACCGTTGCGGTGGGCATTTAGGTCATGTATTTGATGATGGACCAAAGCCGACAGGTTTGCGTTACTGCATGAACTCAGGTGCATTGTCGTTTACAAAAACAAAATAAATTTCAAAACAAGAAGTGTTATTAATAATCCCCGTTTAATAGCGGGGTTTATTGCATGCCTCTCTATACAAATCACCTCACTACAATCTCATCACAAAAAATCCAGCAGGGATAACCTGCACCAATATGCCAGCGCGGACATGTGTTTAAATTATGCGCCACTACTTTTACATAGCGTGCAGGATAAAATGTTTTTGATTGTATGCTGAAGCTTTTTATGTTGGCATTTTTATTTGCTTTCGGCTCATCGCTTTTAATTGAACCCATTGGCAAAAATTTTCTTCCATCTGCAGAATAAAAATATTCAACATTTGAAGGGAAAAAAATCCAGCTTTTTTGATCTTCCATAAAATCGCAACTTATACTGCTTACGTTTTTTGTTTCGCCTAAATCAACTGTTGCAATCATGTCTTCACCTTCCCAACCGAGCCAGTTATAATGATAATCATCATAGCCGCCAATGCCATCAGTTAATGTGTTTACACCCTTGGCTGGATATTTTGGACTGAAAGGAATTTCGAATGTCACTGGTTTGTCCATTGCAAAATGTTCAATCATACCGTGTGAAAAAATATGTTGCCAGTTATCATAATATGTATCGGGTGATAAATTATTTTCATTCAGGGTTTTTATTTTTTGACTTTTTAATTCTGTAACAAACTCATTAACCTTTTCTATAATCTCCTCTTTGACATTCCACTTTCCGTTTTCATCTTTTTCGAAAATTCCATTTTCACCGGTGCCATAAAATTTTGCCTGTTCCAATTGCGCATATATAAACGGAAGTGCGGCTCTTTCAACCCGCTTCATAAAAACACTGTCACCATAAACATTTGCTTTAGCCCCTTCAATAAACTCATTGTAATCAACCATGTTTTCAATCGAAAGCCAGGAGTTGTGTGGCGTTACAGGATTTCCGTAAATATCCAACCAATCACCGGAGTTATTTAAATTTTCCTGTAACGTGTAGTAATAGTTTAATAAGTCTTCGCCTGCTGCACCATAATATCCCTTGGTAAATTCCTGCATAAGCGAATCAACATTTACATCTGTGTCCCATAACAGAGCAGAAATTATGTAGGCTTTCATTTCACCAAAGTCACTCCAGTTGCTTGAACTGCCTTGCTCAAACATATCCCGTACACCATGATTTGAAAAATATTGAAGATTAGGCTGCAACACTTTGAAATTCGGAAACGGTGAAACATAATTTGCGAATTGAACTACATAATCCCACACCAAAATATTATGTGTGAGTTTGCTCCAGTCTTCAAAATCTTTACGGAATGATGCAGATGAAGAATCTTCTGCAATTGGGCGGCTGCGATTACATTCAATGCTGCAAAACATAATGTTTACATTTTTTGCAGGCTTTGTAATCTTAGGTGCGCTGCGCGAGTATTGATAAGCAAGTGTTGAAATTATTTTACCAGGAAATTCTGCCGCAACTTTATTTACAAATCGAATTAAAGAACCTGATGGACTGGATTCAACAGAATCTATCGCCCTGCATTTATCACAGGTACAATATCCGTAGTTATCATTCTGGCTCACCGACCAATATTTTGCATTCGGTTTCTTTTTCATTTCAGCGCGAAGATTTTTCACTAACGTATCATAAACCTCTATGTTACTCCAGCATAACTGCGTAGGCTGACGCTTGCCTCCGTAATACGAATAATATTCAGGGTGTGAATCAAAATATTTTTCAGATGGAACTAACTTGTTTGCTGTATGCACCCACATTCCCCATTGCGATGATACGGTGTCAAGCGAATGTTGCATCAGTTTATGCCATTCACGATATTCATCATCAACTGTAGCTGTGTAATAATATTCACGAAAATCTATTTTTGGAATTTCAGTAATGCTGATTAAATCAGGGATTTCAAGTGTCGGAATTTTAGGAACTACTGTTCCATCAGCACTGTACTTTCTGCATCCGCAAAACTTTTCGAGAAAAGTATAAATGGCATAAACCACTCCATTGCCACCGCCACCATTAATCAATAAATTATTTCTGCGTGTTTCAATGCTGAATCCATCGGGATGATTAACAAGTGCAGGTGCAGGAGCATTCAGGTGACTGTTTATTCCGATAAGAATTTCATAATCTGTACGTGCATGTTTATCATCATAAACTAAAAAATCTGCACCTGTAACTTTTTTGAGATACTTTGAGAGAACATCGGCAGCATGTTTCTCATTAGCCGTTGCTTTGGCAGGAATAATAATTTGATAATTGGTTTTACCATTTGTTGAAAGTGTTATTGAATAACACTCAAGAAAGAGGAATGAAAAAAAAATTGTAATCAAGAATGTTTGTAGCGATTTCATTTTGGGGATTCTATTGCATTTATCATTACCGGTAATGGTAGGCGAAAAAAACACCAACCATACGCATTATTTTTTTGCATTGCTTCCGTGTAACCCCAACCCTAAAGGGAGTCCTTCCATATCTTCATCCCTAATTTGCTGACGGACTCCCTTTAGGGTCGGGGTTCTCCGCACAACCAAAAGACAAAGTAATTTCTAAATAATATTCACTTCCATCTCCAAATTAACATCAAATTTTTCTTTCACAGATTGCTGAATATCTTTTGCAAGTTTAAAAATTTCAGCACCCGTTGCTCCACCATAATTAACCAATACCAAAGCCTGGTCTTTATGCGAGCCTGTATTTCCCACAACTTTACCTTTCCAGCCGCATTGTTCAATAAGCCAGCCCGCAGCTAATTTTACATTTCCGTTTTCTAAAACATAACCCACACATCCCTCGAAAACACTTTTTAAGTGCTCATATTTTTCTTTTGCAACTTCAGGATTTTTGAAAAAGCTTCCTGCATTGCCAATAACAACCGGGTCAGGCAACTTGCTTCTTCGAATGTTAATCACAGCGCTGCTGATATTGCGAATATTTAATTCAGTAATATTCATTTTCTCCAATTCACTTTTAATCGCACCATAACTGATGTTGAAATGTGGCACTTTATCCAACCTGAATGTAACTGAAGTAATGATGTACTGATTTTTCAATTCAGCCTTAAAAACACTTTGACGATAACCGAAGCGGCAATCTTCTGAATTAAAAATTCTCTTATCGCCTGTTTCAATATGAATCGCTTCCAATTCAAAAAAAGTTTCTTTAACTTCAACACCGTAAGCGCCAATGTTCTGCATGGGACCTGCGCCAACGCTCCCCGGAATGAGCGAGAGGTTTTCAACACCGCCATAATTATTTTCAATGCAATACATCACAAACTGGTGCCATACTTCACCGGCTGCGGATTTTATAAAAACATGATCTTGTGTTTCGTCAATTTTGTCAATCCCTTTCAGGTTATTTCTCACCACAATCCCCTCCACATTTTTTGTGAAAAGCA
Organism: Bacteroidia bacterium; assembly: GCA_039931675.1. Taxonomy (GTDB): domain Bacteria; phylum Bacteroidota; class Bacteroidia; order AKYH767-A; family OLB10; genus JAEUTH01. The sequence goes on from JBDTRM010000038.1 coordinate 13,011, forward strand.
CATTACTGCCTCCGCCTAATATCAGTTTGGGAATGGTTTTAAACTTATTATCAAAAATAATTGACCTGAAATCATCGGTGGAAACAGCTTCAGTAAAATATTGAGCAAATACCTCTATCCCAAAGGTGTTGAATGCTTTTAAAGAAATGTTTTCTTTGATTTTACTCATTACTAATAGTCGTGAAGGGAACCAATTTTAGCCACGTAAAGACATAAAAAAAACGCTGGTAATTTACTACCAGCGTTAATAAGTTATCAGCCAATGCTTATGAATTTCTTTTTAAAGAGTGGTATTTGGCTTTACCGTATGCAGGGCATTTTTCTTTTGGTTTACATGATCCTAAAAATCCGATGGTGATGGCTACTAAAGCTATTGCTGCTAATTTTTTCATTATTTATTTGTTATATTTTTTAATTTTAAAGTATGCAAATATCGGTAAAATACCCTTCAGATTACTATTTTAGTTTTCAACATAGAAATGTTAGGTATTGGGTGATGTGATGAGTATTGGGTTTGAAGCTTTATGAGTATGCAATGTTTGCGACATATAACAGGAGATTTATTTCTGTAACTCCTGAATTCACATCAAAAACGCTCATTTTAATCAGATATTGCCTTCCCTTCAAATAGCTCACAATGAAATGGGAGGCTTAACCTGAAACGTGATACCCCAAACTTCAAACTTTACTTCTACCTTCGCGCCCTGTCAATTTGGCCTTTAAAAAACAGGTGGCAATATATTTGAAAACTCATGTTCACATTTAAAAAATCAAAAAACAAGAAGATGAATACTAAAGAAGCTGATGAGCAGGAAACTTTGAATAAAAGCAATCAAAATACGGGAGAACTTATTATTAATGATGCCGAAACCGAAGCAGAGCGTGATAATAAGGAAGCCGATGAAGTAATTTCTGAAACGGATGGTGTGATTAACCTGATGAAAAAAGTTCAGGAAGAATTAGAAACCATGAAGGATAAGTTTTTACGCCTTAATGCTGAATTTGATAATTACAGGAGACGGACAGTTAAAGAGCGTATTGATTTGATAAAAACTGCAAACAGCGATGTAATAGTTGCTTTATTGCCGGTGCTTGATGATCTTGAACGTGCCATTAAATCGCTTGATAAAGACGAAAACGCCACAGCATTGGAAGGTGTGAATTTGATTCAAAATAAGTTTAAATCAATTCTTGATGGAAAAGGTTTAAAAGCTATGGAGAGTATTGGCAAACCCTTTGATGTTGAGCTTCATGATGCCATTACCCAGGTTCCGGCTCCCTCTGATAATCTGAAAGATACCGTGATGGATGAGGTTGAAAGAGGTTATTTTCTGAATGATAAAGTGATTCGCCACGCTAAAGTGGTAGTTTATAATTAAATGATTTGGTGATTTGATGATTTGATAATTTGGTGATGAAAAACCAATTTGATGATTATTCCAATTTGATTTTGAATAGACAGTGTGTTCATAAATCATCAAATCACCAAATTATCAAATCATCAAATTAATAAAATGTCAAAAAGAGATTATTACGAAATATTAGGAGTATCAAAAGGTTCGTCAGAGACTGATATAAAAAAAGCTTACCGTCAATTAGCTTTGAAGCATCATCCCGATAAAAACCCTGGAGATAAAGTTTCGGAAGATAAGTTTAAGGAAGCTGCCGAGGCTTATGAAGTGCTGAGCAATCCTGAAAAAAAATCGCGTTATGACCAGTTCGGTCATGCAGGTGTTGGCGGTGCAGCAGGTGGCGGTTTTGGTGGTCATGGCATGAATATGGAAGACATATTCAGTCACTTCGGAGATGTGTTTGGTGAGGAAAGTCCTTTCGGAAGTTTTTTCGGAGGGCGTGGTAACGGGCAAGGCGGAAGGCGCGTTTATCGCGGCAGCAACATCCGCATTAAAGTGAAACTTACTTTGCAGGAAGTTGCAAACGGAGTTGAGAAAAAAATAAAAGTTAATAAACAAGTTCCTTGTACCAATTGTAATGGAAGCGGGGCACAGGGTTCGTCCGGTTTTTCAACCTGCAATACTTGCAGAGGTCAGGGACAGGTTCGCAGAGTAACCAACACCATATTGGGACAAATGCAAACCACTTCAACCTGTCCCACCTGCAATGGCGAAGGGCAAGTGATAGTGAATAAATGTAAAACCTGTCATGGTTCAGGAATTATGAATGGTGAAGAAGTGATAGCAATAAATATTCCCGCAGGTGTTGCCGAAGGCATGCAACTGAACATGAGCGGCAAAGGCAATGCAGGCGAGCGGGGAGGTTATCCCGGAGATTTACTCATTGTGATTGAAGAACACGAACATCCCGAATTAAAACGAGACGGAATCAACCTGCATTACGATTTATACATCAACTTTGCTGATGCTGCATTAGGCTTAAGCATCGAAGTGCCAACGATAGATGGCAAAGCAAAAATCAAATTGGATGCTGGTACACAACCAGGTAAAGTGTTGCGTTTAAAAGGAAAAGGATTACCACAGGTAAACTCGCATCATAGAGGCGACCTGCTTGTAAATATAAACGTGTGGACTCCGCAGCATTTATCTTCGGAAGAAAAAAAGATTTTAGAACGCCTCCGCGAAAGCGATAACTTTAAACCACAACCGGGCAAAAATGATAAAGGCTTTTTTGAAAAGATGAAGGAGTATTTTAATTAAGCTTCTAATCGAAACCTTATAGGTTTTTTTCAAACCTATAAGGTTTATGTTCAGGCGAAAAGATGATTATCTTTGCTTCAAATAAATGAAAGATGAATTACAAGGTATCATTTCAGGAAAGAACCCGGTTAGCCATGGAGCAATTATCCAGGCAGCAGCCCGTTACCTTGCAGGAAGCAAAACAACAAGCGGAGTGGCTAAAAACTCAAAACTCTTCAAAGCTGAGGAAATCAAAATCCTGAATAATTTTATTTCAGAAAACAACCTTTGGATATCTGTTATACCGACCGACAATTTTATCAGTGAGGGTGTCGAACAAAAAGTCTATCTGAAAGACAGCAGAACAGTAAATAAGATTAACAGTTGTATTTACTATAATAGTTGGGTAGATTATTTTCACAGCCTCCTTCTGCATAATTATTTTTTCGCGGACACTGCATACCAATTGGAAGGATTTTATTTTACCGATGGAAATCTAAATTCAGTGGTGTCACAGCCTTATGTCACAGCTACGGAACATACCAATCTTTTTCATGTCAGGAGTTTTATGAGTGCCAATGGTTTTGAAAACATCAGAAACCAGGATTATTATCACCCTGAACTTGGGATAATACTCGAAGACCTGCATGATGAAAATGTATTGACAGAAAATGGTGTATTACGGTTTATTGATACCGTATTTTATCTTGAACAAAAATTCTTTCTTTAATTCCTGGTTAATCTTACTTTCTTAGTTGACGAGTCTCACCACCCCAAAAAAACAAATAATCCGGTTAACCCGCAACGGCTTTGGAGTATCAATCATCATAATACAAAACAAAAGAAAATTACAGATTTTACTTGCCCCATCATTTTTTCTGATTTACTTTGTGTTACCCCTTTAGTCATGATGGAATATTTTAAAATCAGGCTTTTCGGGGATTTATAAATAACCTCTATTTACAACACTATGAAATTAGCATGTGCCATAAAGGTACACCAACCGTTAATGAACATGCGATTTCATGTGATCATTAAAAAACAAAATATACTCGCATGAAAAAAAACCTACTCATTCTATTATTGATTTTGCAATCAATTGCATTAAATTATGTACATGCCCAGTATATAAATATTCCCGATGCGAATTTCAGAACATGGCTTAACAATAATGGCTATTCTTCGTGCATGAACGGCAACATGATGGATACAACCTGTGCTCTTATTGTTAATGCTAACAAAGTAAATTGCTCAGCAAGCATATACGATCTTACAGGGATACAATATTTTGACAACCTCGATACGTTGATTTGCGATGCGATAATGGGTGGATCATTGCCACCAATTCATGCATCACTGCTGTATCTCCAGGTGCGATTCCATTATTTAACATCTATATCAAATTTTCCCTCATCGCTGCTTGATATAGACCTTTCGGTTGGCTTTGGCCAACTTGATTCTATACCACCATTGCCTCCGGGGCTTATTACTCTTAACTGCTTTCAAAACAAACTTAAGGCGATACCAACTTTGCCATCAACATTAACAAGCTTGCAGTGCGGACATAATCCGATTCATACGCTGCCTGCTTTGCCTGCCAGTCTTACAAATCTTGAATGTTTTAGTGATTCATTGACAACTCTTCCATCTTTGCCCACTAATTTAACGCAGTTGTCTTGTTATGATAATTTAATTACATCCTTGCCCACACTGCCCTCTGTGCTATATGAATTATATTGCGGTTATAATCAACTATCAACTCTTCCAGCATTGCCTGCTTTTTTGAACCATCTTGATATACAATCGAACTCAATCAGTAACTTACCTAATGTTCCTTTATTCCTATCGGGTGTTTCAATAAAAAACAATTTGTTTACAAGCGTCCCCGCTTTTGGTAATGGGCTGAAATCACTTGATTGCAGTGGTAATTACATCACATCATTACCTGTTTTTACAGGTTCATTTTTTAACACATTACATTGTGATAGTAATCAGTTGACTTCAATTCCCCCTAACCTGCCTGCGTCATTAACTGTGTTTTCATGCAGCCATAACCTTTTAAATTCGCTGCCTGCCTTTACTTCCAACTTAGTTTTTTTTGACTGCTCCAATAATCAAATTGCAACATTACCGGCATTGCCATCAACCCTTGCAAAGCTTTTTTGCACCAATAATCAAATTGCATTATTACCGGCAATGCCATCAGGCCTTACAAGGCTTATTTGCTCCAACAATCAAATTGCAACATTGCCTGTATTGCCATCAACTCTTTCAATATTAACATGCGATTCAACATTAATTACTAATCTTCCGGTTCTGCCTTCCGGTTTGGATTATCTTTCAATTAAATACAATCAAATAAATACTCTTCCTGATTTACCTGATACTTTGCAATTGCTGGATATTTCTTATACACCACTTACATGTTTGCCATATATTAAAAGAATAAATAATTTTCTATGGACAGGAAGCGCTTTAAACTGCATTCCCAATATTCTTCAAACTCTCCAGTCAATTCCGCCAATATCGTCTCTTTCTTTGTGCCAGCCTTCCGGCAATTGTCCCACTTATTGGAACATCGCAGGTAATGTTTACAATGATTTGAACTTAGATTGTATTAATAATGCAGAGGATAATTTGTCGGGTATTCCCGTTAAGCTCGATTCAGCAGGAGTTTTTATGCAGGAATTTCTGACAAACTCTTCAGGTGATTATTCTTTCAGGACTTACTATGGAACGTATTCGGTTCGGATTGATACAGCAAATTTGCCATTTGATGTTTATTGTCCTGCATCGTTCAATCATTTATCAACAATTTCTGCAGGCAACTCTTATGATAGTCTTGCAGACTTTGGTTTGAGTTGCAAACCCGGATTTGATTTGGAGGCAAAAAGTATTTCAGCAAATGGTACATTAAGGCCCGGAGCACAACGCGAACTCTTTCTCATCGCAGGAGATGCCGCTACTTTTTATGGAACCAATTGTGCAACCGGAGTAAGCGGAACTGTTAGGGCTGTTTTAAACGGACCGGTAAATTATGTTTCACCTGCTCCCGGTGCTCTTGTTCCAACTTCGGTTAGTAATGATACCATTTTATGGAACATAGCAGATTTTTCGCTGGTAAACCCTTCTACTAATTTTAATGTTGTAGTAACTGTTCCAATCTCTGCAACTATTGGCGATACGGTTTGTATTGAACTTAATGTAAATCCTGTTGCCGGAGATAACAATCCTTCAAATAACCAACTTGCCGCTTGTTACCCGGTATTGAATTCTCTTGACCCAAACGAAAAATTTATGTCACCATCAGGTGCTGTTGATACTTCAACTCATTGGTTCACCTTCACAGTTTATTTTCAGAATACAGGTTCAGCTCCTGCCGAAGACATTTATATTCTTGATTCGTTAAGCAATTTTCTTGATGCTTCCACCTTCACATTTTTGTCTTCCAGTCATGATGTAATTACTCAATTGCTTCCCGGAAAAGTATTGAGATTTAATTATCCGAATATTAACCTGGCTGATAGCACAGCTAATGAACCTGCAAGTCATGGTTATGTTCAGTTTAAAATAAAGCGCAATTCCAATCTTCCTTTGGGAACAACAATTGCAAACAAGGCTTTTATTTATTTTGATTATAACCCGCCTATAGTTACCAATACCGTGTCTGCAACATTGGTAACAATTTTATCAGTTGCAGAAAATAGCAGAGATGAATTTCAGATTTACCCCAATCCAGCACGATATGAATTCAAAATAAACTCCGCCAAAATCATCAAAGAGGTAAAAATTATTAACCCGGTAGGAAGTTTAATTAGTTATAAAAGACCAAACAGCCGCGACATTACTGTGCGAATTGATGAAGCAGGATTATATTTTCTAAGCATTACTATTGATGATAAAACCTTCACAAAAAAGATAATTATTAATTAGCCATCTGACGGCTTTTTTGCTTTGTTACATAACAAACCGCTTTTAACAATTTCAGTTTAAATTTCTGTAGGAGATTGCTGTAACAAATTACATTTGCCCCACTCTTTTAAATAAAGCTATTTGCTTTCACCACAGGAATTTATAAGTATATGAGTTTATTATCAATAATAGATGTAACAAAAAGTTATGCCAACCATGTTGCGTTGAGTGAAATAAGTTTGGAAGTGCCGCAGGGCGCTGTTTTCGGGTTGCTCGGTCCAAACGGTGCGGGCAAAACTTCTTTGATAAGAATCATCAATCAGATCACAGCTCCTGACAGAGGCGAAATAAAAATTAACGGGCAACATCTTGACCAATCCCACATTGCTGAGATAGGTTACTTACCGGAAGAGCGCGGTCTTTATAAAAAAATGGAAGTTGGCGAGCAGGCGCTTTATCTTGCACAGTTAAAGGGAATGAGTCGCGCTGACGCTCTTAAAGAATTGAATTACTGGTTTGAGAAATTTGAAATGATAACATGGTGGAAAAAGAAAGTGGAAGAGCTAAGTAAAGGTATGGCTCAAAAAGTTCAATTCATCACCACCATTGTTCACAAGCCAAAACTATTGATACTTGATGAACCTTTCACAGGTTTCGATCCTATTAATGCCAATCTTATCAAAGATGAATTGCTCGAATTAAAATCGAAAGGTGTTACTACCATTCTTTCAACACATCGAATGGAATCGGTTGAAGAACTTTGCACGCATATCGCACTCATCAACAAATCGAAAAAAATTTTAGATGGTAGTGTGAAAGATATTCGCAAAACATATAAATCAAATTTATATGAGATTGAATACTCAGGCAATAATATTGCACTCGCTAACGGATTGTGGGGCAACTATCATTTGGAAAGCAATGAACCTTACGAAGAACATAATCTTGCAAAAATAAAATTGCTTGATGGTGCAAAGCCAAACGATTTACTTGCCTCATTAATTCAAAATGTAAACATCATTTCATTTAAAGAATACGCTCCAAGCATGAACGATATTTTTATTGAGTGTGTAGGAGAGAGTAATGAATAAAAAAAGGTTGAGGGCTGAATGATTGAATAATTGAATAACTTAATGAGTAAGCAAACTCAATCATTCAATCATTCAAAACTCTACCTTAATTCAATTCAATCATTCAAAATTCAAAACTTCTTAAGTATGAACAAAATACTCCTCATCATAAAACGCGAATACTTAACACGCGTGCGCAAAAAATCATTTATCGTAATGACACTTCTTGGTCCGCTGCTAATGGGTGGCGTGTTTGCTGCCATTGCTTTTATAGCAGTGCAAGGTGGCGATACCGTTTCGGTAGTTAAAGTGATTGATGAAACTGAAGGAAAAATTTTTGCTGATAAATTAAAAAGCACTAAAAGTGTGATCTACGAAACTGATAACAGCAATATAGATTCGGCACGTGCACATTTTAATGCTGATGAAACTTATGGCATTCTCTATATTCCTAATACCGTAATTAATTCGCCAAACACTTTTATATTATACACTGAAAAGAAAGCAAACATTTCAGTGGTGTCAAATATTGAAAAGGATCTGCAAACGCTGTTTGAAGATTTCAAAATGCGAGGTGCCGGAATTGATCCTAAAGTATTGGCAGCAACCAAGACAGATATATCAATTCGTCAAACTTCCATACAGGGACATGAGGAATCAAATGCAGGAGCAAGCGCTGCCATTGGTTTTGCAGGCGGACTGTTAATTTACATTTTCACATTTATTTATGGTGCACAGGTAATGCGTGGCGTAATGGAAGAAAAACAAAGTCGCATAGTTGAGGTAATAATGTCATCAGTAAAACCCTTTCAACTGATGATGGGAAAAATAATTGGTATCGCAATGGTGGCGCTTACGCAATTTATCATGTGGATTATTTTAACTGCTGTAATAACTGTTGGCGTTACCGCATTTATAGCCAAAACAAGCCCGCAAATGAAAGCTAAGGTAGAACAGATAAAATCTAATGATATGATGATGGACGAACAATCAAAACAAACAGCAGATAGTTTCCAGGATGAAAATTTTGACATCAACAAATTGATGGGAAGTTTTAATATTCCTAAAATGATATTCATGTTTATCTTTTACTTTATAGGTGGTTATCTGCTTTACAGTGCATTGTTTGCAGCCATTGGCGCAGCGGTTGACAGCGAAACCGATGTTCAGCAATTTATGATACCCATTACTATTCCATTGGTTTTTGCCTACATAGCAGCTACTGTTGTAATGCAAAATCCTGACAGCCCCATGGGTTTCTGGTTTTCGATTATTCCATTTACATCACCCATAGTGATGATGGTGCGCATGCCATTTGACCCCCCAATTTTTGATATTGTACTTTCGATGGTTTTATTGGTGCTTGGTTTTATTGGTACTACATGGCTTGCCGGAAAAATTTATCGCACAGGAATTTTAATGTATGGCAAAAAAGTAAATTATAAAGAACTGGCCAAGTGGATAACGTATAAAGGATAATTAGAAATGAAAAATTTAGAATTATTTTATCAACGAATTACGAATCAATACGAATTTATGAAGGTTGTAAGCAGAAACGGATTGCCCGCCCGTTCCGTTCGGTCGGGCTTCGTTCCTCGCAATGACGAATGACTCAATAACCCAATACCCATATTTCCGTATTTCCGTATTTCCCAATACCCAATTTCCCCCACCCCCAAATGCGTTTCGCAATTATTGACACCGGCACTAATACTTTTCATTTACTGATTGTAGAGCGAACAGAAACCGGTTTTAAAGAAATCTATAAAACACAGGAAGGTGTTAAACTTGGCGAATCGGGAATTAGTGATAATGTAATTTCTGAACAGGCGTTTGAACGAGGCATCAATACATTTAAAGAATTTAAACATCAATGCGATATTCATAACACCACAAAAATTGTTGCAATTGGAACGGCAGCATTGCGCAATGCTTCAAATGCTAACGAACTTGTACAAAAAGTAAAAGATGAAACCGGGATAGAAATGATTATTATTTCAGGTAACCTGGAAGCAGAATTGATTTGGAACGGTGTGCGACATGCCATGAATTTAGGCGCTGAAACATCTTTGATAATGGATATTGGCGGTGGGAGCGTTGAGTTTATTATTGCTGATGAAAACCACATTTATTGGAAAAGTAGTTTTGACATTGGTGGTGCATTGTTACTCGAAAAATTTAAACCTGCCGACCCGGTTTCAAATGATGATATAAATAATTTAAAAACACTTTTTGAAAAAGAATTAAAATGGATGATGCAGGTTTGCGGAATTTTTAAGCCCGTTCAATTGATTGGCAGTGCCGGTTCGTTTGATACGTTCACTGAAATGATTGTACATCAATTTTATAATATTGATGATATTAAAAACACAACGGAATATAAATTTAACCTGGCCGATTACAACGCAATACATCAGCAACTCATTACTTCAACTCATGCTCAAAGATTAGAGATGAAAGGAATGTTAGCCATGCGTGCTGATATGATTGTAGTTGCAAGTATCCTGCTTAACTTCGTTCTTCGTAAACTTAATTTTAAAGAAATAAAAAGTTCTACCTATGCGCTCAAGGAAGGAATCCTTTACAAGTCGCTTTCCATCTTAAATTAGTTTATGCTTTATCGTTCATTTGATCTCAATTCGTAATTCACAAATTAAATTTTGGACTACATACCCGTCATAATCACCACGCTTTTATTCACTGCTTTTTTTGCAGGTATCGAAATTGCATTTGTTTCAAGCAATAAATTCAGAATTGAATTAGACAATGCACAGGGTGTATTTTCAGCACGTATTCTTTCGTACTTTATAAAATCACCTTCGCGATTTATTATCACTTCACTGCTCGGAGTAAATGTGGCACTTGTATTTTATGCAATGAATATGGAAGAATTGTTAGATCCTTATGTGCATGGATGGCTACCACAGCGCTATCGCTATGAGTTTACCGAGCTGGCTATTAAAACCATCCTCTCTACTTTTGTGATACTTATTGCAGGGGAGTTTATTCCCAAAGTTTTATTCCGCATAAACCCTAACCAAACCTTGAACCTTTTTGCATTCCTGATTTTTGCTTTTTATATTTTGGTGTATCCTGTTGTATGGCTTATATTAAAACTTGCACATCTTATCCTACACTCCATTTTTAAAATGGATTTTGTTGAAGACAAACCTGCATTCGGTCGTATTGATCTTGATTTTTATATCAATGAAATTAACACCAGGCAAAATTCAAAAAGCGAAATAAATACTGAGATTCAAATGTTTCAGAACGCGCTTGATTTTGATCGTCTTAAAGTAAGAGAGTGTATGATACCACGCATAGAGATAGTGGCAGTAGGAATTGAGGAACCGGTTGATGAATTACGAAAGCTTTTTATACAAACAGGATTGTCTAAAATTTTGGTTTACCGTAATTCTATTGATTATATCATCGGTTTTGTCCATTCATTGGAGATGTTTAAAAAGCCGCAAAACATCCAATCTGTTTTATTACCGATAGCAGTAGTTCCTGAAACAATGCCCGCACGCGAAATGATGACACTCCTGACGCAGCAACGAAAAAGTGTAGCAGTGGTAGTTGATGAACACGGCAACACATCAGGTATGGTAACGATTGAAGATATTATGGAAGAAATTTTTGGTGAGATAGATGATGAGCATGATACTGAAGAATTAGTGGAGAAAAAAATTAATAACAATGAGTATCTTTTTTCAGGCAGGTTAGAGATTGATTACATCAATGACAATTACAATCTTGAAATTCCCGAAGGTGAGTATTCAACGCTTGCAGGTTTTATTATTCATCATCATGAAAGTATTCCTGCAAAAAATGAAGTGGTTGTAATTCCTCCTTTTTCAATTACCATAGAAGAAATAAAAAACAACAGGATAGAGCAAGTGAATTTTAAGAAGGTAGAGGATAAGGAATAACCAATAAGGTGTTTGGCGGGGACGCCAACCACGGATAACATGATACATGCTGTCTATACATGGTTGGCGTCCCCGCCAACCACGGATAACATGATACATGCTGTTACGTTTGGTGCTATCCATGGTTGGCGTCCCTGCCAACCATCAACAAAATTTAAAGTTAATTTCTAACTTTATCCCCATCATAAATAACTCCTGTTACAAATAATGTTTTTTTTCACTGCCACCATAAACAGTTGGAAACCTCTTTTTGAAGAAGATGAAATGAAATCAATCGCCACCACTTCACTATTGTGGTTTCATCAAAACAAACGTGCTCTAATATCAGGCTTTGTGATAATGCCAAATCATATCCATTTGCTTTGGCAACCTGTTAATGAATTTACAGAATCGGCAAACGAATTTGCGCTTTTAAGTTTCACAGGGCACGCCTTTAAAAAACAGTTGACTAAAAATAATCCTGCTTTGCTATCAGAATATATTTCAACACAAAATGACAGGGATTATCATTTTTGGGAAAGGCGACCAAGAACAATTGAAATGATGAGCAGAAAAATTGCAGAACAAAAACTTGATTATATCCACAACAATCCTTGCCAGGGAAATTGGAACTTAGCTGAACAACCTGTTGTTTACCGTTTTTCATCCGCTAAATATTATGAAACCGGAATTGATGATTTTGGTTTTATGACTCGTTATACTGATTTAATATAATAGGGTGGTTGGCGGGGACGCCAACCACGGATAACCCGATGCACTTTCTCTCCATGGTTGGCGTCCCCGCCAACCATCAAATGGAATAGGGTGGTTACCGAATGTACCGTGACACGCATGGTTGGCGTCCTCGCCAACCACTGATAAAAAATACGCTTGCTTTAGATTTCCGTTACACCACCCGAAATAATATACTTCATCATCTCTGTTCCCGATGCATCAACCTCTGTAACATTTTCAACCGGCACTATTACTAACTGCCCGTTGAAACCATAAGAGAACGGAAGGTAAACCGCAACTTTATCTTTGCCCAAACCTATGTGTGTTAAATCATCATCGGTAACAAAACCTATACGCTGAACGTTAGCGTCCTTATTAACCAAAACCAAAACGGGTTTCGTAAATCTTTTCTTATCACCAACAAAAGCTTCAATCAAATCTTTTACTGATGAGTAAATTAATTTAAGCAAAGGAGTGTGCTCAAAAAATCCCTCAATAAAATTAAGAATAGGATTGCGCACAAACTTTGACCCGATGTATCCGAGAATCGTAATGATAACCAGAATGGAAAGTATTCCCATGCCGGGAATCTCAATGATACCTATACCCGGTACAGTCACAGGGATATGAAATGGGATTAAGCTGTCAACCCATACCATCAGTTTGAAAAGGATAATAATGGTTGCAGCAACAGGAACGGTTATGATAGCCCCTTGTATAAAATAATTGAAAACTGATTTCCATCTGAATCTCATGGTGATAAATTTTTAATTTGGGGCGCAAATATCACTATTAGGTTGAGATAATTAAATCACGAACGATTTTAAATCCCAAATGAAAACTGGTCGCATAAAGTTTGCTGATGCATAAGTGAAAAACTATTTTGCTGTTATTAAAATCTCATCTGCAAATAACCATGCAGTTTCCCCTGCACTGATGTGCCATGCAGGCAATTTGCCGAAAGGTTTTGCAATAACTTTTACATAACGTCCTGTTGTGGTTACATTTTGAATAAAGTCTGTTGTTTGCAACGGAGCATTTTCTTTTGCTGTTTCAGGATGAATGGTTGCAACAGTCTTGAAATTGATATTATCATCGCTTACAGCAAAAATTATTTCACCCGGATAAAAAATCCACGGGCCAATATCCTGCAAACATCCCAATCCTAATTTTGAAATGCTTTGCGATTTTCCTAAATCAACTACCGCTTCCAAATCATTGCCGGGATAACCTTGCCATGCACCTTTTCGCCAATTGGTATCACCATGCACTCCATCAATTAGGGCTTCATCGCCACCGGCAGTATATTGATTATCGTATTTTGATTTCAAAGTAATGTAACGCCCTTCAGGAATTTTTAAAAAGGATGTTGCTATCCTTGCACTTAGGCTACCCTCTTTTAATCTTATCGCAAAAAAATCAATGGTAACATTCTGATTAATTTCAAAAGGCGCTGTATAAACCTGTGGAGGAGCATCAGCCAAAATATTTTTTCTCACAAAAATAGTTGCTGTGCTGTCAATACATTTTAAAGAAACTATTTGCTTACCGCGAAATACTTTGCTCTCGCAATCAGTGTATGGTGCAGGAACAATCTGATCTTCAATTATAGAAGTAACAGGGGAAACTAAGTTGTTACTCAATTTATTTATTGAGGCATAGTCACTCATGCGAAATGTTAACTTGCCACCATTCATCAAATCATTATGCATTAAATAACTATTATGATAATCTTTTCCGTTAAGCTGAATTGATTGTATGTAACGATTATTATCCGTGCGGTTAACTGTTTCAATAGAAAATGTTTTTCCGTTTTCGAGATTGATTTTTACCGAATCGAAAATAGTTGTACCTATACAGTATTGGTTACTTCCGGGGCACACTTCGTAAAAACCCATTGAACTCATTACATACCATGCACTCATTTGTCCGCAGTCTTCGTTGCCACATAAACCATCAGGTGCATTGTGATAAAAGTCTTTACAAATATTATAGACCTGTGTTTGTGTATTCCATTGTTCATCTGCGTAATTATACAGATAAGTTATATGATGAGATGGTTCGTTACCATGTGCATACTGCCCGATAAGACCTGTTATATCAGCCTGCGGGCGCCCCTTCAATGATACATCAGCTTTAAATAAGGCATCTAATTTGTCTGCAAATTTTTTCTTGCCACCATGCAAAGCCATCAAACCACTTATGTCTTGAGGGACATAAAAACTGTATTGCCAGCTATTTGCTTCCGTATAGTAATTATTTACTTCGGCAGGTTCAAACGGAGAATGAAACATGCCATTATCTTTTCCACGCATAAAACCAGTGGCAGGATCAAATACATTTTTATAGGATTGCGCACGCTGAATAAAACGCAGGTAATCAGCATCATGACCTAATGCCTTTGCCATCTGCGCGATGCACCAATCATCATAAGCATACTCTAAAGTTTTTGAAACTGATTCGTGTTCGCAATCGTTTGAAAGAAAACCAAACTTGCGATAACATTCCAAACCGTACAAATTCGTATCGGCACTATGCTTCATTGCTTTGAAAGCTTTCTCTGCATCAAAACCTTTTATACCTTTTAAGTATGCATCAACTATAACAGGAACAGAATGATAACCAATCATGCAAAAAGTTTCATTAGCCGAAAGTTCCCACACAGGTAAAATTCCTCCGTTTTCATATTCAGAAATAAATGTATTAATGAAATCATTTGTGCGTTTTTGGTCTATGATAGAAAGCAGTGGATGCAGTGCGCGAAACGTATCCCACAATGAAAAAACAGTGTAACAGTTATTCCAAACCTCACCCCGACCCTCTCCCAGGGAGAGGGAGCGCAGGTGATGTATTTTCAAATCAGTGCCACGGTATTTCCCATCAAAATCGCTGTAAACATTTGGATTAAGAAAACAGTGATACAATGCAGTGTAAAAAATTATTTCATCTTCAGGTTTTCCATGCACTTCTATTTTACTTAACTCTTTATTCCACATTGCGCGTGCATTGGCTTTTACTTTATCAAAATTCCATCCTCGATTTTCTGCTGCAAGATTTTCATGCGCACCATCTTCGCTTACCGCACTTATTCCCACTTTCACTAAAACAGGTTTTCCATCAGTTGCATCAAAATCAAAAAATGCTTTTACATTTTTTCCATGAGCCTCGTTCGAGCTACTGCCATTGCTTTCACTAATATTTATTAATTTATCATCTGAAGCTATACCGTAATGCTTAAACGGTTTTGAAAACTGAATATAAAAATACACATATTGGTCTTCAGCCCATGCTTTGCTTCTGCGCATACCCATGATGGTAGAATCATTTATGATTTTGAGATAAGAATCCAACACTTCATCGCGATGTTTCAAATCAAGAATTATAGTTGCCTTATTTGTTTTAGGAAAAGTGTATTTGTGAAAACCAGTTCGCTGTGTGCAAGTGAGTTCGGCAATAATATTAAATTTATCCAACTTCACTTTATAGTAACCTGGTGATGCAGATTCATTCGCATGACTGAATTTTGAACTGTATTCTTTGTTATCAAAAATTTTGAATTTGTTTTCAGTAACGATTGGCATCAATAAAATATCCCCATAGTCACTGCAACCCGTTCCGCTTAAGTGCGTATGAGAAAAACCATAAATCACGCTATCGCTGTAATGATATCCTGAGCAACCATCCCAACCCTCCAATCGTGTATCAGGACTTAACTGCACCATTCCGAAAGGCGCGCTTGCACCGGGATAGGTGTGTCCGTGCCCGCCTGTGCCTATAAAGGGATTTACCTTTGAAGCAAAATCCTGTTGAGCGTTTGAAGTTTGTGGTTTGAGGTTTAGTGTTGTAACGATGAGGAGTAATGCTGCTATATTTTTCATGAAGCCAAAAGTAATTTTTGATTTGAAATAGTTACAATTTTTCCAAAACCAATTTCATCTCTTTTATTTTTTCAAAATCAGCAACCTGCATGGCATACTCATCAAAGTCAGCTTTGTTACCCATGTTCAATTTTGGATTCCGGTATTCCATTTGTGATTGAATGTATGATGTTGCCGATGAATGAAACTCTCTTACACCAACATCATAAAACTGTTTTATATTATTTGCATTCACACCACTGCCAGCCATAACAGATAAACGATTTTCAGAATATGCTACCATTTGCTTTATTACTTCAATTCCTTCAAGTGCTGTGTTGTAACCGCCTGATGTAAGTATGCGTTTTATTCCACATTCATAAATATCATCCATCGCTTTAAACAAATCATTACTCATATCAATCGCACGATGAAAGGTAACATCCATGGGATACGCTAATTCAACCAAACGTTTGGTGCGTACCTTATCAACACTTCCATCTTTATTTAATAAACCAATCACAACTCCTTTCACACCAATATTTTTGCACGAAATAATATCGAGTTCCATTATTTTGAATTCATCAGCACTGTAAAAAAAATCACCACCACGCAGACGAATGATAACGTAAACATCTATTCCAACTTGAACTGCACTTTCAATCAAACCGCTGCTTGGTGTAATTCCACCTGAAGTAATATCAGCGCAAAGCTCTACCCTGTCTGCTTTTGCAGCAGCAGCATTTATAACAGATTGAATGGAGTAACAACAAATTTCAAGTGTGAGATTTCTAATCATGGATAAATTCAATTTTCAAAAATCCAAAACTATAAATAGTTACGTAGTTAAATCAAAGGTTAGGGTTTTGATGAAGCCTCTGTTCAGAAATGAATGGGGGCTTTTTTATTGATTGGAGATTTTCAATTACAATGTTATTTTAATTTCTACATTTAACCTCAACATGAAAACACAATCACCATGAAACAAAAAATCAGCCTTGCATTATTTATTATTTTAGTAACCACCACTTTATTAAAAGCTCAGTGGACACAATTGAATGAACCAACAGGTGGTTATTGCTGGGGACTTACACGAGTGGGTAATGAAATCTGGGCCGGGACTAACTTTGGCGTTTATACCTCTGCTAATGATGGGGCAACATGGGCGCATCATCCGACTTTATTCAATCCTACATTGTCAATAAAAACAATTGGAGATACTGTTATTTTAATGATTCAAGAGCAAATTAGCCTTTATGTCTATCATCTTTTAACTGTAACTAGTTATGATGTTGGCTTAACATGGAACACACCGGTCTTATTAGAAACAAGTAGCGATTCATATTTAGCTGGTGGAGAAAGGGAATTAATTGTAACTGATTCATCGCTGATTGTCCGGAGCAATACATCAAAATATTATATTTCTTACGATACTGGTCAGACATGGGATACACTGCCACAACCAAGTATTTATACAATTATTAGCGCACATACTAAAAAATTTCTCCTTAGTGCTACTTATTTCCCCACAAAGGGTGCTCATTATTCGAACAATGGAGGTACAACATGGAATTTAATTGATACAGTTCATCTAAGTCAAATTTCATTGATTGTTGACAGCACATTTTACATACCCTCCCAATATTCAGATACATCTACTCATTATTATATTGCCAGAACTTCGGACTTTGGCCAAACATGGGATACCCTTGCCTTGGATTTATTTACATATTCTAACGGATTTATAACTTCTTTTAACGGAAAACTTTACTACGGGAATTATCCTTATCCGCAATCTCCTGTAATTTATGAATCATCAGACAATGGAGATACCTGGACATTATCTGCAATTCCCCCCGAATTTTATATGCCTAGTGATGAAAGAAGCCTCTTATTATATAATTGGGACTGGATTATAATTTATAACTATAATTTATACCGTTATAGCCCATATAGCAATACGTATTACCCGACAACAACAGGAATGAACGCACGGGATATAACTTTTTTACACGAGAATAAAGGGGCTCTTTTCGCAAAAGCAAATTACAAAGTGATTACAAGTTATGATGCTGGAATTACCTGGCATGAAGCGCCTTCTTTTGTCAGTAGCAACTTTAACTTTTGTTTTAAAGGAGATACAATTATTGGGACAACAACTCAAACCAATTACCAAAGTACAATGTGTTACTCTTATGATAATGGGTTTACCTGGGATACTGTTCATTTTATAAATGGACAGCATTGGCAAAACCCTTCTGCCTGCCGGGAGATTAACGGACGATTATATATTTCAAATTTAGACCATGTTGCTTACAGTGATGATTGGGGTCTGACTTGGGATAGCTTAAGCACCACAATTGATTCTACTTGCGGATTTGGCAGTCCAATGCGCTTTGAAGATTTGGAAGTAGCAAATAATAATCTCTTTGTTTTTGACTATGAAAACGGTTTAGTTGCTAAATTAGATACCTCTTCATATACCTGGAAAAACAAATTTTGCCCAAATGTTTTTGCAGTTTACGATTTTGATTTAAGTTACTTAGATAATAAATTGGTTTTGACAGCAGATATGAATTATTATACATCATCAGATTATGGTGAGACCTGGGTTTCTCCTGCAAATATCGGTTGGCCAACAACTTATCCACCGCATCAAATTTCTTCAGTCAATGGAGTATGGTTCTCTCCCTCATATAATGGCAATTTATATTACACATTGAATTTTGGAGATAACTGGCAACAACTTTCAACTCCTAACCACATGTTTATACCGAGTAATAGTGCTACTGAAACTACAATTACATCTTTGAACGGAATCCTCTTTGTGGGTGGCAATGGTATCTGGCGAAGCGATGACACCTTACAATTAATTTCAGGCAATGTTTATTTTGATAATAACAACAACGGAACAAAAGATCTAAACGAAAATGGAATTGCAGGTAATTTACTCTATACAACTCCATTTAATATTGCATTCAATGCAGACTCTACAGGTAACTATTTATTTCTTACCGCAGCAGTTGGAGATACATTGCGGCCAGCGTTGCCAACAAATTTTTGTTCTTCTAATCCACCTTATTATTTGACAAACGGTGCAGCAAGCAATGTTGATTTTGGAATTTATTTTTATCCCGGCATACAGGATTTGGCTGTTGATATAACTAACACTAATCATTTTCGCCCTGGCTTTAATACCAATATTGAAGTTACAGTAAGCAATTTGGGGACTGTTGCATTGCCTGGACAGTTGCAGGTCAATCTTGATTCTAATTTAACTTACGTAAGTTCTTCAATTGCTCCATCACAAATTATTGGCAACGCAATTTTCTTTATAACGGATACACTATACGTTCTTGAATCGCAAAAAATTTCTATTCAAACTGAAACCAATTTTATGGTTCCCTTTGGTACGCAAATAAATTGTGATGCTTCAGTGCAACCGATAATTGGTGATACAGTTCCTACAAATAATTATTCACAGCTTACTGATTCAGTGGTGGCATCTTATGACCCCAATGAAAAATTATGCGCAAGCGGAATGTATTTCACGCCAACACAAGTTTTGAATGGTGATGAAATGATTTACACCATTCGTTTCCAGAATCTCGGAAATATACAGGCTGATAATATTCATGTTATTGATTCATTAAGTGACCTGTTCGACTTTCAAAGTTTCAGAATTATTTCTTCAAGTCATGATATGCATTATTTCATTGCCGGAAGTGCAATTGCTACTTTCTATTTCGATAATATTTTTCTGCCACCGGCAATAACTGATGAGCCGGGCAGTCATGGATTTGTGAAGTTTGCGATAAAATTCAAATCAGGTGTATCAATTGGAAATGCTGTTGCCAACAAGGCTTATATTTATTTTGATTTCAATCCTCCTATTATTACAAATACAGCAACTACAATAGTTGCCGACCCACCTGCAAATTTGGGAGTTATTGAAAATAAGTCTTCATCTGATTTATTAATCTACCCAAATCCTGCTAATGAAATTTTAAATATTAAGCTGATGATGAAAGGAGTTCATAGTTTTAACCTTGTTGTTTATAATCAACTTGGGAAAGTGGTTAAATCAAGTTTCGTACACGGAAATAATTTTACGCTAAACGTGAACGATTTACCAAATGGATTAAACTATGGTAAAGTTTTCATCAGCGAATTGAATAAGCAAATGTCATTCAGGTTTATAAGGATGAATTAAATTGGGTTTTAATTTCTTTAATGTTTCACATTTTCCAACACATTTGGCTTATGCTTATATTTGAAAACAAAAGGAAAAATCAATCCTAACACAAGTGCATACGCTGCAAACGTGAACCAGATGCTTGTCCAATCTCTTACATCATTCTTTGTAAAGTAGTCAACCACCAAGCCGCTGCAAAATCCGCCAATCATGGCTCCTATACCATTGGTCATAAACATAAACAAACCTTGTGCACTTGCTCTCATGTTGGAAGGTGATTCCTTCTCTACAAACAAAGAACCTGAGATATTGAAAAAATCAAAAGCCATTCCGTAAATAATCATGGAGAGAATCAGCAACCATAATCCGCTACCTGGGTCGCCAATTGCAAATAATCCGAATCGGAAAACCCATGCAAAAATACTGATGAGCATTACTTTTTTAATTCCGAATTTGTGGAGGAAGAATGGTATTGTTAGAATAAAAAGTGTTTCAGAAATCTGAGAAATTGAAAGCAACAGGTTAGAATGTTTTACACCAAATGAATCTGGCAATGTTGTTTTAAAGCTATCTAAAAATAAACCGCCAAATGCATTGGTAATTTGTAACGCTGCACCAAGGCACATTGCAAAAATAAAAAAGACCAGCATCTTACGTTGCTTGAATAATACAAATGCATCCAAACCCATTGAAGATAAAAACGAACCGTCACTTTTGGATTTCACGGGCTTACATTGGGGCATAGTAAAAGCATAAATTCCTAAAAAAAATGCCGATGCAGAACTAAAAACTAATTGAGTTGCAGTTGGAGTCCAACCGCAAAAATCAACTATCCACATAGCAGCAATAAAACCAATTGTTCCCCACACTCTGATAGGTGGAAAATCTTTTACGATGTTAAATCCTTTTTCTTCGAGAATGATATATGAAACGGTATTGTTCAAAGCAATGGTTGGCATGTAAAACATGGAGTTTAAAAGCATGACCCAGAAAAAAGTTGTTGCATCAGTTACAGTAGATGCATAAAATAAAAGCAGAGCACCCATGATGTGACAGAAACCTAAAACACGTTCGGCATTTATCCATTTATCGGCCACAATGCCTAACAATGCAGGCATAAACAAGGATGCAATACCAAGTGTCATAAATACAGCTCCTATTTCAACCCCTTTAAAATGTAGTGTACCACCTAAATAATTTCCAATAGAAATTAACCACGAACCCCACACAAAAAATTGTAAAAAATTCATCACGATAAGACGAAGCTTGATATTCATGTTGCTGAGTTTAAATTAAGAAGTCTGTGAGGATTTGTTGCTGAAAAATGAGTGTGCAAGATGGAAAAATAAATGAAAAGCGGATAATGTTGAAGGTATAGAAAATGATTGGAAGAACAGTATCGGAAAGTCTAAGTTATCTGTTTTTATAAGGAGTTCTCATGTGTTCTTCCAAAAAGTTTTCCATTGTTTCATTTGTCCAGCCTCTTTCATCCCATATTTTATTCATTTCTTCTCTTGCCTTAAAGGCGTAAAATTTTGCTAATAAATTCTGAACATCACGCAGTTGCTCATCATTCAACTCATAGTTGAACATTTCTAATAATTCTAATTGAAGTTTGGTAAGCACAGCGAAAAATTAATTGATAATAACAGTTTTAGTTAATCATTCCTTTTATAGGGAGTCCTCATGTGTTCTTGTGAGAATTGTTTTATTGTTTCATCTGTCCAACCTTTTTCCTTCCAAACTTTATCCATTTCCTCTGTAAGTTTATCAGCAAAATAATTTGCAAGCATAGCCCGTATCTCAAGCAATTGCTTCTCATCCAATTCATACCTGAAAACCTTCATCAGTTCGATTTGAAGATTTGTCATTTGTTCTTGTTCTTTCATATTGAAATGTTTTTATCAAAAATAACATTTTTAAATCAAACAGATTTCACCAAATAATAATTCTTCTTTCCTTTTTGCACCAATAAATATTTTCCATTGATGAGAGAGTCAGATTGAATAGTTGCATTTGCATCGGTTGCTTTTTCTTTGTTGATGCTTACCCCGCCAGCCTGTATCATTTTTCGGGCTTCACCACGCGAGAGGAAAATTTGTGTTTTATCACTTAGTAACTCCACTACATCTATACCAGCAGTTAATTCGCTTGCGGCAATATCACTTTGTGGAACACCTTCAAATACCTGGAGGAATAATTCTTCGCTTAAATTTTTTAATGCTTCTGTAGTTGCCTTGCCGAATAAAATTTCAGATGCATCAACTGCCGTTTTATAATCTTCTTCCGAGTGAACACGGATAGTAATATCTTTTGCCAATTCTTTTTGAAGTAATCGTGCTGCAGGATTTACATCGTGCTCTTTTTCCAAAGATTCAATTTCATCTTTTGTTTTTACAGTAAAAATTCTGATAAAGTTTTTTACATCTTCATCACTTGCATTTAACCAGAACTGGTAAAATTTATATGATGAAGTGCGCTTTGCATCTAACCAAATATTGCCACCTTCTGTCTTGCCGAATTTTGTTCCGTCAGCTTTTTTTATCAAGGGTGTGGTTAACGCAAAAGCTTCACCACCATCTTTTCTCCGAATCAATTCAGTGCCTGTAACTATATTTCCCCATTGGTCTGAACCTCCCATCTGAAGCATTACGTTATGATGTTTCCACAAATAATAGAAATCATATCCTTGCACTAATTGATATGAAAATTCTGTAAACGACATTCCATTTTCCAATCGGCTTTGAACAGAATCTTTTGCCAACATGTAATTGATAGAAATATGTTTTCCAACATCACGAATAAAATCTAAGAATGTAAAATTTTTAAACCAATCATAGTTGTTTACTATTTGCGCAGCGTTTGCTTCGCTATTAAAATCCAAAAATTTTTCTAATTGTTTTTGTTGTGATGAAAGATTGTGTTGCAAAATTTCTTCACTCAATAAATTGCGCTCTGCAGATTTACCCGAAGGGTCGCCAACCATTCCCGTTGCGCCACCTACGAGTGCAATTGGCTTATGTCCGCATCGCTGAAAATGCAAGAGAATCATTATCTGCACCAAATTTCCAACACCAAGCGAATCAGCAGTAGGGTCAAAACCGATGTAGCCACTCACCATTTGTTTGTTCAATAATTCTTCGGTGCCGGGCATTATGTCTTGAATCATTCCGCGCCACTTTAACTCTTCAATAAAATTTTTCATGTTTTATGTTTTTGATTGATGTCAGACACCTTTTCGGGTGTCAGACATCTGATGATTATTTACTTTTCGTTGTTTGTGCAGTTATGTGTCTGACACCCAAAAAGGTGTCTGACACAAGACAGGCAAATTTTGCAAGCCGCTAATGTAATAAGTTAACTATGTTTGTCGCAATTGAGAAATAGTTATCAATTTGGTTTAAGCGATCAGATTATGTTTTCCAATAAAAGATTGCTTCGTTCCTCGCAATGACGAATAAAACATGATACTAATAACAGGCGGCACAGGACTTCTCGGCTCACACTTGCTTTTTGAATTGGCAAAAAAGCAGGAGAAAATTCGTGCCTTGAAACGTGTTCATTCCGATTTATCAATTGTGCAAAACGTTTTTGCTGATGCGCCTGAATTGATACAAAATATTGAATGGTTTGATTGCGATATTTTGGATACTGAAACTCTAAATCTTGTTTTTAGTGATGTTGATTTTGTTTATCACAATGCTGCAATGGTTTCATTTAATCCTAAGGATGTTGAACTTATGTTGAAGACAAATGTGGAAGGCACAGAAAATATTGTGAATCTATGTTTGAATCATCAAGTGAAAAAATTAGTTCATGCGAGTTCAGTTGCCGCACTTGGCAGGAATTTTAATTCTGAGAATATTAATGAAGAAACTCATTGGCGCACATTAAAGGAAAATTCAAATTATGCAATAAGTAAGTATGGTGCTGAACGCGAAGTGTGGCGTGGCATTGCAGAAGGACTGAATGCAGTAATTGTAAATCCTTCAATCATAATCGGGCCAGGAATATGGAATGTAAATGGTGGTGCATTGATTAAATATGTTTATGATGAACGTATGTTTTATCCCGAAGGTTCAACAGGATTTGTTGATGTTCGCGATGTTGCGCAATGCATGATGTTATTAATGAGTAGTGAAATTACTGCCGAACGATTTGTGATTAATTCTGAAAATGTGAGTTACAAAACTTTGATGGATTGGGCAGCCGATGCATTGCATAAATCAAAATCAAAGATTAAAGTAACTCCGTTAATAAGTGAAGTTGGCTGGAGAGGAGAAAAAATTAAAAGTTTGCTCACGGGTAAAAGCCCGATGATAACAAAGGAAACAGCACGTACTTCAATGAAAAAGTATTTTTACTCGAGTCAAAAAATAAAAGCTGCAATCGGTATTAATTTTATTCCAATGAAAGAAAGTGTGGAATGGACTTGTGGAAAACTATTGCAAGAGATGAAATAAAATTGTTTTTTAATTTGAAGCTGAAAAGGCAGTTGTAGCTTTCAAAAGATTGCTTCGGAAGCTGCGCAACCTCGCAATGACGAGTTCCCATATTCCCATATTTCCTTATTTCCCCAACACCCAATCCCTAATTAGCAACTTCACTCTGCTTTTTACTCAACTGATTAATCACTTCTTCGTACACTTTATCGAGTAGTTCAGGATGTTGTGAGTACCAATCCATACTGTGTTTATATTTTGCGGAAGTGATTTTATGTTTTTCAAAAACGAACTTGTAATAAGAGGCCGTAAAATCAGAAGCGTTTTTTCCAATGGTAGCTTGTTGTGTCAATGCAGCTTCTGCTATCTGCACATCTGTAAGCAGAGCAATCATTTCCTTTTTCTTTAAAACATCAGCAGGAATTTCAACTGCTTTCTTTTTACAGGAGGAAAAGGAAATAAGGAAATAGGGGAATAGGGTTATAAGGAGATATGGAAATAGGGAGATATGGAAAAACTTTTTCATGTTTTAATTTCTGTTGAATAATAATCGTTGACCGTTTATGCCTTCAAATATTTTACCGTTGTCATAAATTAAATTTCCATTAACGAAAGTATGCGTTACACTTGATTGAAAAGTTGTGCCTTCAAAAGGTGACCAGCCACATTTGTATAACAAATTTGATTTTTCAACTGTTTGAGGTTTGTTCAGATTAACCAAAACCACATCAGCAGCGTAGCCCTCACGAATGTAACCCCGGTTTTTAATTTGAAAACATTCAGCAACAGCATGACTCATTTTTTCTACGATGCGTTCTAAAGAGATTTTCTGTTGATGATATAATTCTAACATCGCAACTAATGCATGTTGCACTAATGGTCCGCCACCTGGTGCTTTAAAATAAGATTGTTGTTTTTCTTCAATAGTGTGTGGTGCATGGTCGGTTGCAATAATGTCAATGTGATTATCCAACACACCTTTTAAAATTGCGTCTCGGTCTGCTTTGGTTTTTATTGCAGGATTCCATTTGATAAAATTTCCTTTTGCTTCATAATCTTCATCACTGAACCAAAGATGATGAATACATGCTTCGGCAGTAATTCTTTTTTTTGAAAGTGGAATTGAATTATCAAATAATGAAATTTCTTTTGCTGTTGAAATATGTAAAATGTGTAATCGTGTATTGTATTTTTTTGCAAGACCAACTGCGAGTGATGAACTCTTGTAACACGCTTCGGCACTGCGAATGATTGGATGGTATTTTACCGGGAAATCGTTTCCTAACATTTCTTTAAACTCAGCCATGTTTTTCCTGATAGTTGCTTCATCTTCGCAATGAGTAGCAATGAGCATTGGTGATTTTGAAAAAATTCCTTCTAAGGTTTTTTCATTGTCCACTAACATATCTCCGGTTGACGAACCCATAAAAATTTTTATCCCGCAAACATTTTGATGATTGGTTTTTAAAACTTCTTCAATGTTATTGTTTGAAGCTCCCATGAAAAAGGAAAAATTGGCAAGGGAATTTTTAGATGCAATCTGATACTTATCTTCCAACAATTCCTGTGTCAAAGTATTGGGAACGGTATTCGGCATCTCCATAAAACTTGTAATTCCGCCAGCAACAGCAGCGCGCGATTCGCTAAAAATATTTCCCTTATGTGTCAAGCCAGGTTCGCGAAAATGCACCTGGTCATCAATACAACCCGGAAATAAATGCAAGCCTTCTGCATTAATTTCTTTGGCACCAGCACTATTTGAAATTGAAGAATCAATTTTTTCAATCACACCATTGCTTAACAAAACATCGGAAGAAAAAATTTTTCCTTCGTTTACTATTATAGCGTTTTTGATTATGGTTTTATTCATTCATTAAAATTATCTTTGTCAAAGTAAAGGTTAAAAATATCAGACATCAAATTAACATGAAAATTCAACAAGACAAATTCACAAATCTTCAGCTTCAGCTTTTGAAGCTTTATTCTTATCAAGTTGATGAAAAAGATTTGATGACAATTAAATTTTTTCTCGGAAATTATTTTGCCAATAAGGCGATTGAAGAAGCTGATAAGGTTTGGGATAGAAAGGGATATAATGCTTATACAATCAAGCAATGGTTAAAGGAGAAATAATAATTGGATAGTTTATTTAATTTTTTTCGGTTTAGCTCAACTTGACCTTTTAATATGAAATTCAACAGAGCACAAAGCATTAAGCTCTACATTTTTTGAAGCATTTATTATTTCAATTCCAACAATTTTATCATCTTCATTCATGTCTAACACAACATCATCGCTAATGCGCCTGTTGATAATATCTGATTTGTTCTTGTTTAGACTTATGTAAAGCAAATCCGTTTTCGAATCATAATTTATCACCATATTCTTTATTCCAATTTAACTAACTTTTTTCTCAAACCTCATTCTCAACCGTTCCACAGGCTTGTCATTTTCCAAATGACTTTCTACAATTTCTGCAACATCATTTAATTGCACATTTACATACCATACAGCTTCAGGATAAACAACTACTGTTGGTCCGAAATCGCAAATGTCAAAGCAACCTGTTTTTTGGGCGCGCATTTCTGTGTTTAGGTTTTTTTCTTTTATCAGTCTTTTAAATTCGCTCACTAAAGCTAAACCGTGTGCTTCGCCACAACTTCTTTTAGCTGCATCTTCAGCGCGTTGATTGGTACAAATGAAAACGTGTTTTGTATATTTCATAAAATAGTTTTGTCTCTTAATCTTGTGGCTGCAAAAGTTCAAAAACTTTCGCAGTGTGCAACAAACAATTACTTTCGGAAAAAAAATAATGGATAATAATCATTTGATTTCTGTTTTACTTGATGCGACTAATGCGAAGTCCAGTTCAGAATTTTTATTCATAGCGATGCGAACGGTTGCAATTTATCTTTTCATCATAACAGCAATAAGGATTTCGGGTAAAAAGGAACTGGCGCAACTTTCAGTTGTTGACCTTGTATTTATCATGCTCATCAGCAATTCAGTTCAGAATGCAATGGTTGGCGAAATGAACGATTTTTACATCGGACTTGTTTCTGCATCAGCATTGTTCATTCTTAATTATGTAATTAAAATTATCTTTTTTAAGAACAGGAAGATTTCAAATTTAATATTGGGAAGCCCTGTGATGCTCATACATAAGGGCGTTGTAATTACTGAGCATTTAAAAAGTGAAAGAATCTCATTGGAGGAATTAGAAACCGCTGCGCGTGAACACGGTGAAGAAGATTTAAAAAAGGTTGACCTTGCAGTTTTAGAAACTGATGGAAGCATTAGTATTATGAGTAAAGATTTTCATCATCAAACCAACCGTAAAAGAAAGCACTCAAAAGAATTACCATCTTCAACAAGCAACTGATAATTGATTTGAAAATCTATGTTTCGAAAAATCACTCTTATTTTTTCTTTATCAGTTTTTGTTGTGACTTATTCATTTGCGCAATTTCATAATGAAAAATTTTTACGCTCCAAACTTTCACTGTCTTACGAAAACCAACCGGAACGGGACTTTTCAACCATTGATTCAAAATACAAATCAGTTAAATATGCAATGGGTTTTAAATTACCATTGTTGAACAGGGTAGGCAAAGGAGGAGACCAAGGTGCTTTTAAATTAACGGGCTTGGTATTTAATTTGAAAGCAAGCCGAACTGATCAGGAGATAACTTTCTTAAATGAAAATCACAGATTGTATCATGCAGGTGGAGGCTTGGATTTTATTTATTTCCCCGGGAGGAAAATTTTATACCTCGCAAATTTTAATGTAAATATTTTCCAGGATAATTATGTGAGTGGTTCGCCCGATTTTCGTTACACCGGATTTTTTCTCATGAATTACAAAGCAAGTAAAATTGTTTCGCTTAAAGCGGGATTGTCTTATTCATTCTTATTCGGTCGCGGAGTGCCGCTGCCATTAATTGGTGCAGGTTTTCATTTTAAATCGGGAACTAACATCAATATTTTATTGCCTTACTATTTCAGTGTTGCACAAAAATTGAATTCGCAATCAGTACTTACACTTTCATTAAAGCCAGATGGTTCGGTTTATGATTTTGCCAATAAAGGAAACTTTATTGGTTACGATCCGGTGGTGCAACTTCGTCAGCGTTGTTTTAAAATAGCATTGAATTATGCAATTGAGTTTAATGAAAACGTAAAATTTTTTATTGAAGGAGGATTGATTGGCAATACAACTGTTTCATTCAGTGATGCAAAAATTACTGATAAGGAAACTTTTTTCGAAGCCGATGTTGACAATGGATTTTTTGGAAAAGCAGGTTTCATTTTCTCTTTTGGCGAAGCTCCAAAATGGGGAAAACAAAACGGTGTAAACTTTATGCTCGATTATGATGTTAATGATACGGAGATGAAAGAATAACCCGAGTATTTGTCATCCTTAGCAAAGCACCGAGAGTGTCATCCTGAGCGAAGCGAAAGGAACTTTCTCCATAAGTAGTAGGTACCCCATTTGAAGAAAGATTTTTCTTCCGACACATCGGAATCAACAGGACAACACCATCAAAATTTGGCTCCGAACAACTCAAATACTTAAATGAAAAAAATTCTAATTGCAGGTGGAAGCGGATTAATCGGTTCAAGGTTAACTGAAATGCTTTTGCAAAAAGGTTATTCAGTTTCACACCTTAGCCGCAAAGCAGGAAATAAAAATGGTGTTGAAGTTTTTGAATGGAATATTGATTCGCATAATGTTGATGCGAATGCATTTAAGGGCGTAGATACTATTATAAACCTTGCAGGTGCAGGCATTGCAGACAAAGCGTGGACGGCATCGCGCATGAAAGAAATAATTGATAGCCGGAAAAATGCTGCTCAAACTATTTTCAATTTTTTGAAAAATAATCCTAACCAGGTTACAAATTACATTGGTGCATCTGCAATTGGTTATTACGGAAATCTCACTAAACATAATTTAGCAGAAGAGGATATTTATAATGAAAAAGATTTCATGACCGATTGCTGCACGCAGTGGGAAGATGCGCATCATCAAATCAGCACACTCAATATCAGGACAACAATTTTTCGAATAGGAATTGTTCTTTCAACTAAAGGTGGAGCACTGAAAGAAATGATGAATCCATTTAAGTTTTTTACCGGAGCATATTTTGGTGATGGAAATATTATGACTTCATGGATTCACATTGATGATTTATGCGAAGCAATTATTTACACAATTGAAAATAAAAGTATAGAAGGTGTTTACAATGCTGTTGCATCAAATCCTGTAACCAATAAAGAACTGATTAAGGCCATCTCAAAAATAAAAACCACTTTAATAATAATGCCTGTACCAAAATTTGTTTTGCAGATCATGTTAGGCAAAAGACATGTTATTCTTTTTCAAAGTTTGCATGTATCGAATAAAAAAATTCTGATTACGAGTTTTAAATTTAAGTTTGAAAAAATAAATGAGGCTTTAACAGATTTGTTAAAATAAACTTCCCGATTATCATGCAACCAACAACCATATTTTGGTTTAGGAGAGATTTACGTTTAGAAGACAATGCAGGCTTGTATCATGCCTTGCAGAGTGGATTGCCTGTGCAATGCATCTTTATTTTTGATACTGAGATTTTAGATAAATTGGAAGATCGTGATGATAAGCGATTGGTTTTTATCCATCGGGCGCTTGAAAAAATTAATGAGCAGTTAATGGAATCGGGCAGCACATTAAAAACTTATTATGGAAAACCGGAAGAGGTTTGGGAAAAAGTAATTGAAGATTTTGATGTAAAACATGTTTTTGCAAATAATGATTATGAACCATACTCAAGAGAGCGTGATGAAATGATTGCCGGTTTCTTCCAGTCAAAAAATATTTCGTTCGCAACGTATAAAGACCAGGTGATTTTTGAAAAGAGCGAAGTGGTAAAAGATGATGGCTTGCCTTATACAGTTTTTACTCCTTATAAAAACAAGTACCGGTCATTGTTTAAACGAGCTTATTTTAAACCTTATCCTACAGAAAAAATTTTCAATTCCTTTCTGAAAACAAAACCAGATAAAATTAGATCACTAACCGAAATGAACTTTATTGATTCTGATATTCAATTTTCATCCATCGAAATTGAAGATGATCTGATAAAACATTATGCTGAAAAACGTGATATCCCTTCTGTAAATGGAACATCGCGCATCAGCGTTCATTTACGTTTTGGTACAGTGAGCATCAGAAAATTATTTGCGCATGCCATTAACTTATCTGACCATTGGATAAATGAACTGATCTGGCGCGAGTTTTATATGATGATACTTTGGCATTTTCCTCACGTAGCTACAAGTGCGTTTAAACCGCAATATGAAAAAGTGAAGTGGCGCAATAATGAAAGTGAATTTGAAAACTGGTGCAATGGGCAAACTGGTTACCCGATAGTGGATGCAGGCATGCGCGAGTTAAACGCAACGGGCTTTATGCACAATCGTGTTCGCATGATAGTGGCAAGCTTTCTTACCAAGCATTTG
Source organism: Bacteroidia bacterium (assembly GCA_039931675.1). Classification (GTDB taxonomy): domain Bacteria; phylum Bacteroidota; class Bacteroidia; order AKYH767-A; family OLB10; genus JAEUTH01. Next base: position 44,288 of record JBDTRM010000038.1, read on the forward strand.
TTAATAGATTGGCGTTGGGGCGAAGCTTATTTTGCCAAAAAACTTTTAGATTTTGAACTCTCTTCAAATAATGGCGGCTGGCAATGGGCAGCAGGAAGCGGTTGCGATGCGGCACCATACTTTCGTATTTTCAATCCGGCAGAGCAAACCAAAAAATTTGATCCACAATATTTATATATCAAGAAATGGGTACCTGAGTTTCAGGATCTCTCTTACCCTGCGCCAATTGTGGAGCATAAGTTCGCGCGCGACCGGTGTTTGAAGGCTTACAGCGATGCGTTGAAAGGTTGAGAATATTTTGTTAATAAACCATTTGCTACAATCAATCAGATTTATTTTTACATTTGCACCAGATTTAGGAAAGAAGGAGGGGACATAGTCCCCTTTTTTATTGTTTTAAGATGATTGATAAGAATTATATTTCAGATTTAATAAACCGAAAATTGGCAGGTACGGATTGCTTTCTTGTAGAAGTAAAATACTCCCCTTCGCGCATAGCAGTGTTTATTGACAAACCCACAGGAATAACCATTGGCGAATGCAGTGATTTACATCGTTTCATGTACAATGATCTTGATGGTAAAGATATTCTTGAAACGCATGAGTTAGAAGTTTCATCGCCAGGCATGAGCGAACCGCTGAGAGTTTACGGTCAGTACCTGCGAAGGATAGGAAGGGAAATACAGGTTATAGATCAAACCGGTGTGGTTCATAAAGGAATTCTCAATTCGGCAGATAACAATGACTTTGTGCTTTCCACAACAAAAATTATTAAAGAAGGCAAAAAGAAAATGGAACAGAAAGAGATAAGAACTTTCAATTATGATGGAGTTAAAGAAGTGAAGTTGGTTTTTTAAAAAGGTTGAAGGATTGAGTTTTGAATGATTGAATAAATATAAAATAACAAGAAATGCTAAAAGCTAAAGGCCAAAAGCTAATAGCCCAACAGCTAAAAAAGTAAAAACAAAAAACAATGGATCACCATGTATTAACCGAAGCATTTTCGGAGTTCAAAGAGTTTAAGAATATTGATCGTGCAACGATGATGAATATTCTAAAAGATGTTTTCCAGGGAATCATAAAAAAGAAATATGGAGATGATGCTAATTTCGACATTATCGTAAATCCTGATAAGGGAGACCTTGAAATCTGGCAAAACAGGCAGATTGTTGATGATGAATTTGCCGAAGATAGTTTTGAATATGAAGAAAGCAAGCACATCAGCCTAAGCGAGGCGCGTAAGATTGAGCCTGATTTTGAAATAGGCGAAGATGTAACTACAGAGGTAAAATTGGGAGATTTCGGAAGAAGGTCAGTGCTTAATGCCCGGCAGAATCTGAAGTCTCGCATCATGGATTTGGAGAAGGAAGCCATTTATCAGAAATATAAAGACAGGGTTGGAGATATTGTAACAGCCGAGGTTTACCAGGTTTGGAAAAAAGAATTGCTTCTTAAAGATGATGAAGGCAATGAATTATTGCTTCCTAAAAGCGAGCAGATTCCATCAGACTTTTTCAAAAAAGGGGACACAGTTCGTGGTGTTATTCTTCGTGTTGAAATGATGGGAGGCAATCCGCGCATCATTATGTCGCGTAATGCTCCCGAGTTTTTAGAACGCTTGTTCGAATTAGAAGTGCCTGAGATTTTTGACGGCCTTATCACCATAAAGAAAATAGTTCGTGAGCCGGGCGAAAGAGCAAAAGTTGCTGTTGAATCTTACGATGATCGCATTGATCCTGTGGGTGCATGTGTGGGTATGAAAGGATCACGTATTCATGGAATAGTTCGCGAGCTGCGAAATGAAAACATTGATGTTATCAATTACACGAATAACGTCCAATTGTTTATCAGCAGGGCTATCAGTCCTGCTAAAGTTTCATCAATTAAATTAGATGAGGAAACCAAGCGGGCTTCGGTGTTCATGCGACCCGACCAGGTTTCGCTTGCTATTGGCAAAGGCGGCTACAACATCCGGCTTGCAGGAAAACTTACCGGATATGAAATTGATGTATATCGCGATAGTGAAGAAGAAGATGAGGATGTGGATCTTGAAGAATTCGGAGATGAAATTGATAGCTGGATTATTGACGAGCTTAAAAAGATTGGTTGTGATACCGCTAAAAGCGTGTTGATGTTAGGTGTGGAAGATTTAGTAAAGCGTACCGATCTTGAAGAGGAAACGATAAAAGAAGTAGTGCGTATTTTAAGATCAGAGTTTGAATAATCGGTTTGAAGCTGTAGAAACGCATTGTATGGGTCTCATGGGCATGTCTAAAGTTTAAAAAAATTCTCACGGAGGCACAGAGAAACACGGAGCAATCACTTTCGGAAAATTCCTTCAACTTTCCGAAAGTTTACTCAGATTTAGTTTAAGGTTCGGAGTTCAAAGTTTAAAAAAATCGCACGGAGGCACGGAGAAGCGCAGAGAAATTCAAATAGTTTGGTGTTGAACGAAACCCAATAAAATAAGTTTAAATAAAAATTATAGTCGGTTAATCGGCTAAAGAAAAAATAAAAAATTACCATTCAGTACTTTATCTGAATTGATAAAGCTGCTGAAAATTGAATATGACGGAAACAACAACATATCGCCTTAGTAAAGTTGCCAAAGATCTCAACATAGGTCTTGATCACATCATAGAATCTCTGAATGCGAATGGGATTATAGTGGATAAAAATCCCAATACCAAGATCAACCAGGATATCTTTGATCTGTTGCAAAAAGAATTTCAACAGGATAAGGCTGTAAAAGAAGTAGCCGAGATTCAGGCTTCACATAAGGTAAAACGTGATGTTATCATTGACATCAAATCAAAGGACGAAACAGTAGCTGTAAAAGAAGAAGCCGAAGAGGAAGATATACGCGATACGTTAGATAAGCTGAAAAAGGAAGCATCTGAAAAAAGCAAAGCAGCGAAACATAAAAAAGAAGAAACACCTGTTCCTGTTACTGTTGCAGAGCCTGAGAAAGAACCGGTGATTGAAACTCCGGTGGCCAGAACCGAAGTTATAACAAATGAAGCACCTGAAATAGCAGAAGAGGAAAAATCTATAGAAGAAGAAGAAGAAGATAAATCAAATACGGTTGAATTATACCGCTCAAAGTCTGAAAAGATAAAAGGGCCAAAGATTTTAGGTAAAGTTGAGATTGAACCCGAAGAAAAACCGGGTAAAGGCAAGAAGAAAAAATCAGCTAAGGAAAAAGAAGCTGAAAAACAGCGTGAAGATTTAGAAAAATCTAAATCCAAATCAAAAAAGAAAAAGGAAATAGTTGATGAGTCTGTTCCTGTTGCTGAGCCTGAACCTGTAACTCCAGTAACGCCTGTTGCCGAAGGAATAATTCCTGAAATAGAAGCTGAAGAAGATAAGATTGATGAGCCTGAATTTCATCGTGTAAAGACAGATAAACTTACAGGTCCTAATGTGATCGGAAAAATTAATCTCCCGGTTGAGCCTTCAAAGCGCAAGCCTGTAGCAAGTTCAAACCAGGCAGACGAAGCAAGAAAGAAAAAACGCAAGCGCACTGACAAGCGGATGACCTCTTCGTCAAATCCGTTTCAGCGTTCGCGCGATAATAATAATCGTCCGGGTGGTGGACCGGGCGCTGGTGCGGGTCCTGGTGCCGGTGGCACAGGTGCTCCTTCAAAAGATAACAAGCCACGTGAAAGAGAAAAGCGTCCCATTGTACCTGCAACTCCGCGTGTAGAGCCAACTGACAAAGAAATTCAGGATCAGATCAAGGCCACGCTTCAGCGGTTGAACAGCGGAGGCAAGTCACGCGGTAGCAAGATGCGCAGGGAAAAAAGACAACAGCATCATCAGAGTACTGAAGATGCGATAATGCAGGAAGCATCAATCAAAAAAATTAAAGTAACAGAATTTGTTACGGCTAATGAACTATCAAAACTGCTTGGCGTTAATGTAACGCAGATCATCAGCACCTGCATGAGCCTCGGCATGTTTGTATCCATCAATCAGCGCCTCGATGCCGAAACACTCACGCTTGTGGCCGAAGAATTTGGTTATGAAGTTGAATTTGTTTCGGCCGAAGTACAGGAAGCTATTAATGACACTCCCGATAATCCTGAGGATTTATTGCCGCGTCCGCCTATTGTAACCGTAATGGGTCACGTAGATCATGGCAAGACTTCATTGCTCGATTATGTTCGTCAAACCAATGTGATTGCTGGCGAGGCAGGCGGCATTACGCAGCATATAGGCGCTTATGAAGTGGAATTGACGGACGGACGTAAAATTACTTTTCTTGATACCCCCGGTCACGAAGCATTTACTGCCATGCGTGCCCGTGGTGCAAAGGTTACTGATGTTGCAATTATTGTAATTGCTGCCGATGACAGTGTGATGCCTCAAACTATTGAAGCTATTAATCATGCGCAGGCTGCCGGTGTTCCCATTGTTTTTGCTTTCAATAAAATTGATAAGCAAGAGGCTGCACCTGATCGTCTTCGCGAGCAACTGAGCAAAATGAATATTTTGGTTGAAGAGTGGGGTGGTAAATATCAAACCCAGGAAATCTCGGCCAAGAAGGGAACCAACATTGACAAACTTTTAGAAAAGGTATTGCTCGAAGCTGAGATGCTGGATTTGAAAGCCAATCCTGATCGCAATGCGAAAGGAACTGTTATAGAAGCAACATTAGATAAGGGACGAGGTTATGTAACCACCATGCTGGTTCAAACCGGGTCAATAGAAGTAGGAGATATTGTATTAGCCGGCTGCCACAGCGGAAGAGTGAAAGCGATGTTTAATGAGCGCGGCACCAAGATGCAGAGTGGCGGCCCGTCAAGCCCTGTAATGATATTGGGATTGAGCGGTGCGCCACAGGCAGGCGACCAGTTTAACGTGATGGATGATGAACGCGAGGCGCGCGAAATTGCTAACAAGCGATTGCAGTTGCAGCGCGAGCAGGGTCTCCGTACTCATAAGCATATTACGCTTGATGAAATAGGAAGGCGTCTTGCTATCGGTAACTTCAAAGAACTGAATGTGATTGTTAAAGGTGATGTGGATGGTTCGGTGGAAGCATTGGCTGATTCATTGCTTAAATTAAGCACTGAAGAAATACAGGTTAATGTGATACATAAATCAGTGGGCCAGATATCAGAATCGGATGTATTGCTTGCCTCGGCATCAAATGCAATCATTATCGGCTTCCAGGTGCGGCCTTCGTTGAATGCACGCAAGCTAGCTGAAAATGAACAGATAGATATTCGCTTATACTCTGTTATTTACAATGCCATTGAAGAAATTAAATCGGCTATGGAAGGCATGTTAGCGCCTGAGTTTGAAGAGAAAATAGTTTGCAACATCGAAATACGCGAAACATTTAAGATACCGAAAGTGGGAACCATTGCAGGTTGCATGGTATTGGATGGAAAAATTACCCGCAATACTAAGGTGAGAGTAGTAAGAGATGGCATAGTAGTTTTCAGCGGTGAATTAGCTTCGCTCAAGCGATTTAAGGATGATGTGAAAGAAGTAACTTCAGGTTACGAATGCGGATTAAACATTTCAGGCTTTAATGATATACAGGTAAGTGATATTGTTGAAGGTTACGAGCAGGTAGCTGTTAAGAGAACGCTGGCGTAAAGATGGAATGGTGAAATGGCTGTGGTTAGTGTTTTTTTTTCACCAACCACTGAAAGCACAGTCAAATGGTTGGAGAAAAAAACACCAACCATGAGCACAAGAGTTTCAATAACTCAAAAACTTTTCCATTTTTGGCTGATTGGAATGGTTACTTTAATACCTGTGCCAAGCGATAAATCAAATACTGGTTCGGGATTGTTATTTTCTTTAAGATACTTTTTTGCAGTATTAATACCGAAATTAAATTTATTGATGTAACCCAAAGTTTTTAAAGCCTCTGCAAGCTCAATATTCCTATAATCGCTTGCATCAGGAAAATTATTTGCATTAACCAGCCCAAATAAAAATCCGGGATTTTTTATTTCTATTCTGTCAGCAAAATCATAAATATAAATTGGAGCATTCGACAATTCATAACTGCGGTGAATGATAGCATTTAATATCAGCTCGCGTACCGACCAGAACGGATAATTATAAATTATTTCCTCCCGGATGTTGTTTGGCTTTTGTATCAGGCTTTTCTTTATAATATTTGTCTCAATAAATTCATTAATATTTAAGAGGTCCAAACAAAGACATTTCTTAAATACTTTTTCAAATTCAATTCCGGGAATAATTTCTGTGCCCGGAATTTTTACGTATTGAATATAAGCTCCGGGTATAAAATAGGTAGGCTTTTCAGCAAACATTAAAACACCTGCATTAGTAGGGCAATCGTGCACCAAATCATAAAACCTGAGGGATGCTAATTGTTGTTTTATATCCCGTTGGTTTTCTTCTAAAGTTTCTGCATCTATTGCCTTTGGCAAATAAAATGTTTTGAATAAATCTACATTCAAATCTGTTATCGAAGAACCGAAACAAGGCATGGTATCAAATGTTTTAGCCATTGAACTTCTTCTCTCTGTCAACATTCTTTCTTCTTCCTGGGTCGCTTTCGATTTTCTTGGTCCGATGCGAATCCAGCATCTTCCATCATAACGAACAGGCGGGTATGATGATGGTTTAACTTCTACAACCACCACATCTCCACCATCTATTTTATAAACAGGGCTAACAATTATTGATGGCTGAGGTAGTACATTTCCATTTGATTTTATACCGCCAATTTTTTGTAATTCATCATCTCCTATGGTCATGCCGTTTACTTTTCCGTCATCATTTACACCAAGTAAAATAAAGCCTGATTTTTTATGATTCGGAAAGTCATTTGAAAATGCACAAGTAGCAGGTCCTAATTTTTCTTCTCTAAAAGAAATAGTCCGCTCTATCCTGTCAGATTCCAAATCAGACATCATTTCTTTAACTTCAGCTATTGTAAGCATCTTTTTTTTCTATACCGTTTTAAAACTTATACCTGTAATCTTCGTATACCTGCCATGAATTTGTTCAATATAGCAGTTTTCAATGTTGCACAATTATTTTTCCTGTTGATGTTTTTTTATCAGAGGTTAATGTGACAAAGTAAATCCCATCATCTTTAATTTGTAAGAAGAGTTTTTTATCCTTTAGTTTTGCTTGATAAACAACCTGCCCTAACGGATTGGTAATGGTTACATCATCAATGATTTTTGAACTTGTTATTGAGATTTGACCTGTTGAGGGATTGGGAAAAACGCTTGTCATGCTGAGCGGAGTCGAAGCATCTGCGATGCCTGTGATGTTGTCTAACTTCGCTACAAAAAAATCCCTGACTCCTGCATTGGTTAAAGTAGTTGTTCCGAAAGTGATAGAAGGGCTAAAAAAGCCACCAGTTAACAATATATTTCCGTTAACGTCAGTGGAAATACCATAGTCATAATCATTGGAGGTTCCACCAACTGATTTCGCCCACAAGGTATTGCCCATAGCATTAAATTTTAAAATAAAAATATCAGGAGTTCCATTATTTCCTCCATTGGTTAAAGTAGTTGTTCCGAAAGTGATAGAAGGACTATCAAAGAATCCTGTTACCAACACATTTCCGTTCGCATCGGTAGAAATGCCCGCGCCATAATCATACCCAGTTCCACCTGCTGATTTCGCCCACAGGACATTTCCAGAAGTATCGTATTTTGCAATAAATACATCAGAATTGCCTTCATTAGCTAAGGCAATTGTTCCACAAGTGATGGAAGGACTATAAAAATCACCTGTTACCAGCACATTTCCGTTGACGTCAGTGGAAATGCCAACGCCATCATCTATGTCACTTCCCTCAATTGATTTCGCCCAGAGGACATTTCCCAAAGGATCATATTTTACAACAAAAATATTCTTTGCGCCTGCATTAGTCAAGGTAATTGTTCCAAAAGTCATGGAATCACTTTCAAAGCCACCTGTTATCAGCACATTTCCGCTTACATCAGTGGAAATGCCATAGCTATAATCATAGTTAGCTCCACCTGCTGATTTTGCCCACAGGACATTGCCCGAAGCATCGTATTTTGCAATGAAGATATCAGAACTCCCTACATTGGTATTGGTTAAAATTGTTGTTCCAAAAGTGATGGATGTACTCCGAAAGTAACCTATTACCATCACATTTCCACTTGCATCGGTGGAAATGCCACTGCTATAATCTTGGTTATTTCCTCCTATTGATTTCGCCCAGAGGCCATTGCCAGTAGTATCGTATTTTGCAATAAATATATCAGAACTGCCTGAATTACTTAAGGTGGTCATTCCAAAAGTGATGGAATCACTATAAAAGTAACCTGTTGCCAGCACATTTCCGCTTGCATCGGTGGAAATGCCAGAGCCATCATCGTTGTCAGCTCCACCTGCTGATTTTGCCCAGATGACATTACCCGAAGCATCATATTTCACAACAAACAAATCATCATCACCTGCATTGGTTAAATTAGTTGTTCCAAAAGTGATGGAAGGACTATGAAAGTAGCCTGTTACCAGTACATTTCCGCTTGCATCACTGGAAATGCCAGTACCATAATCATAGTCAGATCCCCCCGCACCATTCGCCCAAAGCCACCCGGGCGCCTGCGCATTTATATTTTCATAAACAAAAAACACCGATAGCAGGATAATTAATAAACCAAGTTTTGTTTTCATGATATTTGATTTTGTTTTAAGAGATTTTGATTTTACAAATATGTAGAAATTATTGTTGCATGGGATTAATTTTTGGAGAGCATATATTTTAAATTCTCCCCACATAAATCTTTATCTCTTTACTTTGAAGTTTTCAATTTGGAGCAAATTAAGAGCGGTGTATCAAATTAGTTCAACTACAAATTCATTACGGGGTAATATTCAGCTTCCATTTTCAAAGAGTGAAAGTAACAGGGCATTGATTATTCAACATCTTGCATCGCAACCGTTCGCTATTCATAATTTGAGTGATGCTGATGATACCATTATCCTGCAAAAGTTATTAAAATCAAACGAGCCTGTTTTAAACTGCGGTGATGGCGGCACTACTTTCCGGTTTCTTTTAGCCTGCCTTGCTTTAAAAGGCGAGGATAAAATAATTACAGGCAGCACCAGGTTGTGCAGCAGGCCGGTAAAACCATTGGTTGACGCTTTGAATCAACTTGGCGCTTTAATAACATACTTAGAGCGCGAGAATTTTCCTCCACTAAAAATTGGCAAAGGCGATTTTACCAAAACAAATTCCATTAGCATTGCAGCAGACATAAGCAGCCAGTTTATCAGTGCTTTATTAATGATATCCCCGCTTTTGCCAAACGGTCTGCAAATAATTTTAGAAGAAAAAGTTTTGTCAAAGCCTTATTTGCAAATGACACTTATGATGATGAATTGGTTTGGCATTGATTATTTATTTAATCAAAATATCATTGAAATAAAACCTCAGCAATACACCGCCCGCGACATAACCATAAGTGCCGACTGGAGCGCAGCCTCTTACGTTTATGAAATGGTCGCACTCGCTAATGACGCTGACCTGCTGCTTACAGGATTAAACAATCATTCAATGCAAGGGGATAAAGTAATTTCAGAATTGATGCAGCAATTTGGAGTTCATTCTATTGAAGAAAACAATGGGATAAGAATAATTAAAAAGGCAACTGTTACCCTGCCTGATAAATTTGAATATGACTTTACAGATTGCCCTGACCTTGCCCAGACTTTTGCCATAATGTGTGCCGCCTTAAATATTGAATGTACCCTTAGCGGTCTTGATAACCTTGCTATTAAAGAAACCAATAGAAAAACAGCCTTACAAACCGAAATAGCAAAACTTGGAAAACAAGTAATGATTAACGACAACTCCTTATTGATTTTAAAGAACAACCCAACTTTTCCTATAGACCAGGCTTTCAAAAGCTACCATGATCACCGCATGATAATGGCTTTAACGCCTTTGGCAATAAGGTTTTCCCCGATTAACATTGATAGCATTAACGATGTTTCTAAATCATTCCCCGGTTTTTGGAAAGAAGTAAATAAACTTGGCGTTACTGTTTCAGAACAAGTTTAAACAGGATCCATCAGGCGGTGTTGTCAGTGGTTGGTGAAAAAAACACCAATCACAAGCCAAATTAATGCGAGTTATGAACTATAGAGAATCATGGAAAACCTAACCCTGAAAGGGTTTACCTATCCAGCATTGTCTTGTCTTCAATATGCCGCGTATGCCTGAAGGGGTTTACTGTGATAATTCGTTCGATAGCACAGGCAACCACTTCGTGGTTCTTGTTGCTGTATTGCGTTTTGCCACCGGTTACACCGGTGGTTATTCACAGAAAACCCTTTCAGGGTTCTCAGTCTATTTCAAACTAATCTTAACTCTCGTTAATCAGATACTTTTAGTTAATAAATTTGGCGAACATTTGTTTAATATAGGTGAAAATGTGTTTTTCTTACATATTTCGCTTTTTAGTTTATAATTTTTCTTACTGTGCTTCAATCGTTTATAAACTAATTGAAATATTTTATTGATAGTTTTAAATTTCTATGTAAATTTGGTAAATGATAATTATTTGAAGGTGAAAATAATATTATTGTAGGCAAAATAAATTTCTAACACTCAGTTGCCTATTTTAGTTCTCTCCTGTTCCCACAGTCTTCAAAAAAATTTCTTACAAACAGTTAAAAATAAAATTCTATCCGGCAGTGATAAAAACTGCATGGCCTGAACTCATCATGCCTTGAATTAAATTACTCATTTATAATTGATTAGAAACATAAAAATTAAATTTTAAAATACCCCTTTTAACATGCAAAGTAAATCTACTTATTCAAAATCAAAGAAAGCATCACTCCGCTTCAACAAGTTCAGCCTCCTTTTTTGGCTCATCGGGCTATCTTTAGGCAGCCTTAATGCGCAAACTTATGCGCCCAATATTTATTACACATTCGATGGCGCTAATCCGCTATCCGATTCGGTTAGCTCAGGTCTTCTTAATGCTAACTATTACAGTTGTCCTTATACTATTGCAAATAATGCTGCAACCGCTGGTGCAAGAAAGTACCTGAAATTTGATAATAACTCTACATCTATTTTTGGTTCAAATTTTATTCCCGACACGGCTCTTACTATAGAGTTTCTGATAAGACCCGGCCAGCAGTTTGACCTTCAAAGTATTATGTATGGGCAAAATGGTTGCTTTTCTATCGGTATGGGTTATCCCTTCATTAACTTCAACACTACTGCTTACACGGCTTCGGGTGCTCAGTATGATAATAGTTTTAGAATTGATCTTACCAATGTAGGTCGTAAATCTTATGGTTATTATGTGGATGGCAACTGGCATCACATGGTTTTTAAATACAATGCCAAAACAGGTGTAAAACAAATTTGGGTTGATGGTCAGAATCCGGCAGGATTTCAGACTACCGCTACCACTACTAATTGCCATTTTACGACCACTGGTTCTTTAAATGGATTATTCCTTAATACAACTTACGCTCCTTACAGGTTTAATGGTGATATTGATGAAATAGCGGCTTATAAGTATGATTTGCACAGCAATATGATTTATAAGCATTACTTAGATTTTCTTAGTCACAATCATTACTCTTATCAGTGGAGTTCAGTACCTGCACCTGCACCATCACCTGTTACAGCAGGAATTGATATGAACGAATATCCTGCAGGCCATCCTAATGTTACCATGAGTGAGATGGACCAGTTACGTACGTTCCCGGGAGCGCGTTACCGCCCTAATCACACTTTGTTACCAATGGGAACCTATATCAATTGGGCATACCTGGCAGGTTATCATTGGCCGGGCGTTTCAGACTACCAGGCTGTTGTAAAAAGTGTAGAACTTCAAACCATACTTGCCAAGAATTATAATTTCGCTATTTGTGTGGCTGGTGCTACAACAGAATGGCAATACTTTGGTGACACTACTCAGTTTTCAGGCGCATGGATAAAATTAGCTAACTCATTACCCAATTTGCCAGCCACCTGTAATACAGCATGGCCGCACGTTGAGCCAAATCATGCAGGATTCAAGGCAAATGAAAGCTACACCACTTGTCGTTGTTTACCAAACAGTTCTTACCTGCAAAATAATTCAGGTCAGTTTGTTGATTTAAATGGAAATGTAACCACTGATAAAATATTGGCTCCTGATGCACCTCTTGATTCTATCAAACAGGATGGCATGGGTACAAGATGGTGCTTCAATAAGCTTTTTCAAAAACTAACGCGTCCGTTGCAATTCATCAATGATGAAAAAGAAAACTTAGTTACTTACGATTCAAGCCAGGCTGGTGTAACAGGTGATGCCTCTGTACTTGCCGCTAAAAACGCATCAGGATTAAATTGGTCAACCTATTTGGGAAGGAAATATGCAGGATTTTGTAAAATATACCGCGATTCAATGATGAGTCTGCCACAGCTTGCAAATACCAAATGGCAGTTTTATGAATCAGAAGGACACAACTTCTATCGTCCCAAATATAGCGAAATCCGCACTGCTCAAACTCCTATTAATGGAACAAACTATCCTATTGCAAGTATCTATGCAAGGTTTCCTGATAACTGGAAAACAGGTTACAGCGCATGGAATGGCTGGAATTGGTTTGTTGAAAGCCGCGCCATTGAACTTTCGTACAATGACAATTATTGCTCGCCTGCTGTAGGTGCAGGATGGGACAGCTTAGAATCAAACAACATCCGTCCCGGGCAATGGTTAGGACTTTGCAAAGCAATGTCAATGGCCGGAGCAGAATACTTTTTCCCTGCTTTTTTTGTATTGGGCGGAACAGCCATGCAAAATCCCAGAAATTATGTATGGCAGGCAATTGTGCCATCTTATGCACAAGCAATTACTACACGTTACGAAGACTTATTCAAATCGGGTTATGTAATGCCGGGTGATGTGCCATTATCTCTAAATAATCCTACCGGACCTAAAGCATATTCATTCCAGGCAGGCGATCAGCGCAAGTTAGTTGTGGTGCGTAAATCCAACACAGGAAATAGATATGCTATTACAGGAACCATACAACCATTGTCAAATGAAATGGGAAGCACTGAAGTAGAAAGTACAGCAACCATTGCACTTGATGGACAGACCGTTAAATTTAAAGTGAGAAGACAAGGCAGTACTTACATTTATGATAACACCGCATCCCCAGCTAAATTTTATCAGTTAGACGGATGGCATGAATATTCACACCCTGCAAATTGGTCAAGAAATTTTGAAATAGAAGGTGAATTGTTTGATAATAATAATTCGAGTCTTGCAATCAAAACTTATGTACCTGCAGGAACTGTAGCAGGTGACTATACTAATTTTACAAGTTGTGCAGGTTTCACTACAGCAACTGATGCAAAATATAATTTCTCAATGCGCGAATTGAACCCAACTACTTATTACTTCTGGGTAAGAGCACGCAGCAAAAGCGGCAGCACAGGTCTTGATATTAAAATGGACGGAGTTTCATCAGGATCAATTAACTGTATTACAGATACTAACTGGACTTGGTATCGCATCAACTCTAACACTACTCAGCCAATAGTTTTTACAAGTCTTTCTATCAATAATCACGAATTGACTTTAACAGCACAAAACACGAATATAGAAATTGACAAAGCGTTTTTAACAACACAAAGCGGTGCTATTTATGGTAACGGAGGCACAAGCTGCTCACCGGTGTCGGCTGTTATTACTGCAAACGGGCCTACTACTTTCTGCCTTGGGGGCAATGTAACTTTAACTGCAAATGCAGGTACTACATACTCATGGTCAAACGGACAAACAACGCAAAGCATAGGTGTTAACAGTGCAGGAACGTATATTGTAACAGTGAGTAATACTTCAGGCAATACTGCAGTGTCATCTTCAGTTACAGTTACTGTAAAAAGTTTGCCTGTAGCTTCAATATCCAGTGCTGGTGATTCATTATGCCCCGGCACTTCACTTTCTTTAGCGGCTGCAGCAGCTACAACTTACTCATGGTCAACGGGTGCAACTACTCAGAATATTAATATCAATAGTGCAGGAAGCTATACAGTAACAGTTACTAATGTTAACAGTTGCACAGCAACAACCTCTAAGTTTATCAGAAACGGAAGTTGCGCTCCTGTGGTTGTGATAACAGCAAATGGTCCACTATCATTCTGTAATGGCGGTAATGTGGTTTTAAGTGCCAGCACATCTAATAGTTACGTTTGGTCAACAGGTGCTACTACTAAAACAATTACAGCAGCTACAACCGGTAACTATACTGTTACGGTAAGTAATGTTTACGGAGCAACAGCTTTAACTTCAGTTTACGTTGAAGTGAATCCAACACCTGTGGCGACCATTGCTTCAAGTGCAGGCGATAGTATATGCCCCGGTACTACAATGATATTAACAGCATCGTCCACCAATTCATATTTATGGTCAACCGGATCGGTAAGCAAGAGTATTACCATTTCAAGCGCGGGTACCTATACGGTAACAGTTGCAAGTGTTAAAGGTTGTACGTCAAGCACTTCCTTCCAGGTTAAGCAAGGTTATTGCCCCTTACCGGCAGTTATAACTCCGATAGGGCCTACTAACTTCTGCAGCGGCAACAGTTTAATGCTAATTGCTAATTCGGCTAATTCGTACTTATGGTCAACAGGCGCTACTTCGCAGGCAATTACTGTAACAGCAAGCGGCAACTACGAAGTAACCATAAGTGATATTTACGGGCAAATTGCTAAAACATCAATACCTGTTACTGTATATCCAAGTCCTTCGGTTTCTATATCATCTAATGCAGGCGACAGCTTATGCCCCGGCACTTCATTAACCCTGCAAGCAATAGGAACAGGAGACTATGCATGGTCAACAGGTTCAACAACAGGTTCAATAACAGTTAACAGCACTGGCACTTACGAATTGACAATTACAAACTCTTACGGATGTAATAACTCAACATCGTTTACTGCAATGCCGGGAGTATGTGCGGCACCAGATGCACAAGTAACAGCATCAGGCAATACGAGCTTCTGTGATGGTGGCAGTGTGCAGTTATCGGCAGCGCCCGGTAATAGCTACTCCTGGTCTAATGGTGCTACTACTCAAAATGTAAGCATAACCGCGGCAGGAACCTATATGGTTACTGTTACTAACTGGGCAGGTCTTTCTGCTGTTTCAGTTCCGGTTATAGTTACGGTTTATTACACACCATCTGCTCACATTACTTCAAGCGGCCCGCTTAACATTTGCGCACCTAACACAGTTACTTTAACGGCTAACATTTGCTACAGTTATTTATGGTCAACAGGAGAAACCACGCAATCAATTGTTGTTTCGCAGGCAGGCAGCTATTATGTTACTTTAATAAACAAACGGGGTTGCACAGGCATCAGTGCACCTGCTACGGTTACTGTGGGTAATTGTACCACACCGTGTGCTGCACCGTACAATCTTTTAACTGGTTCTATCACTTCTACATCAGCAAGAATAAAATGGGAAAAGACTTTTGTAGCTGATTCTATAAATTATGTATGCACTAATGTGGCTACCGGAGTTTCAATTTCGGGCACGGTAAAAGGAAAGCCTCGCTACATTGATTTATATTCTTTAACACCGGCCACAGTATATAAATGGTCATTGCGCCAGGTTTGCAGCAGCGGCATATCAATATCAAGCGACACCGTAACCTTTATTACCAAAGATGCATCATTTGGCTCAAGAGTTATTGATGAAACAGTTGTTGAAAATGATAACGTGAGATTATACCCTAATCCTACACGTGACAATTTAAACATCGCATTTACATCTGATATTGAAACAATGTGCAGTATTAAAGTTACTGACGTAGCAGGTAAATTATTAACGGTACAACAATTTAATTCAACAACAGGTGAGCAAACACACACAATAAACGTGAGTAGCTTATCACCGGGAATATATTTTGTAGAACTTGAAAAAAACAGCGGGGTGAAACGACTAAAATTCATCAAGCAACAATAGAAAAGTTTCTAGTCGGCAAGTAATGGGAGTGAGCTAAAAGGGGCCACTCCCTTTTGCTTTTTATACCCTTGTCAACTTTCGGGAAAGTTGAAGGAACTTTCCGAAAGTACTTTGCCTCACAAAACTTGCGAAGCTACAATCTTGAATGGTTTCAGAAGTTCTTTTGGCATTGAATTGATTAGAAAGACTAATACTGCTGTTGCAGGATGTTGTGTCATTAGAGAAAATGCTAAAGCACAAAACCTGTTCGATAAACCACGGATATAAAAATGTCGGATATAATAGAAAGGGGCTACGCAATAACAGCTAAATTGTGCTGGTTATGTGAACAAATCGAGTAGTTTTGTTCGTATAAAAACATGTTGAACTGACACCTTTGGTGAGTCGCATTATCATAAGTTATTTGCTGTAAAT
>JBDTRM010000039.1:0-23684 GCA_039931675.1 Bacteroidia bacterium
TGCGCACGATACCACGTTTGTTCACATCTATACGAACTATTTTTGGAGAGTTTAACGGGAAAATTCTTTCAACGCCTACACCGTGCGACATTTTACGAACGGTAAAGGTCTCAGTGCTTGCCTCGCCTTTGCGTTGCAATACCACACCCTGGAACATCTGCTCACGTTCCTTAGTGCCTTCAATAATTTTATAAACTACGGTTACCGTATCTCCAGCTTTAAAGGCCGGACGTTCCTTTACTTCTACGCTTTGCCCGAAAGCAATTTTCATCAAATCCATGATTTTGTATATTTTTTAAAAATGGGAGCGCAAACATACATTTTTTTCTTGCTTCATCTAAAAATGAATAAAAGTTTTTGCACAACTTTTTGGTAATTACTTTTTCAACAGTTCAGGTCTTCTTTGCTCAGTTCTTTTTAACGATTGTTCATGCTTCCATTCATCAATTAATTTATCGTTTCCTGATAATAAAATTTCAGGCACCTGCCATCCTTTGTATTCAGCAGGACGGGTATAAACAGGCGGAGCAATCAAATTATCCTGGAATGAATCAGACAATGCCGAAGTTTCATCATTCAAAACTCCCGGCAACAATCTTATAATAGCATCGCAAAGCACAGCAGCAGCTAACTCACCACCTGAAAGCACATAATCCCCAATTGAAATTTCGCGCGTGATGAGATGCTCGCGAATTCGCTCGTCAATTCCCTTGTAATGCCCGCAAAGCAAGATGATATTTTTTTTGAGCGATAACTCATTTGCTATTGACTGATTAAGCAATTCACCATCAGGGCTCAAATAAATTACTTCGTCATAATCGTTACGGCTTTTTAAATCGGTAATGCAATTATCAATTGGTTCAATCATCATCACCATTCCTGCACCACCCCCAAAAGCATAATCATCAGTGCTGCGATGTTTGTTGTGTGCATAGTCTCTCAGGTAAATGAGATTAACCTCCGCCACACCCTTGCTCTGTGCACGTTTTAAAATAGAATGTTCAAACGGGCTTTTTAATAAATCTGGATGAACGGTGATGATGTCTATACGCATGTTGGGGATTGGGTGATAGGGGAATAAGGTAATTGGGAAATACGGAAATAAGGTAATTCGTGGCGAGCATGTAACTCGGAATGCCATCCCGATCACGGACAAAGGAAATTATAAATAATTTGTAAATAGAATTTCGATCCCGATTTAGTCGGGAGAACAATAGAATATGGAATAAAGAAATTTTTCAACCACAAACCGAAAACAATAAACAATTCAAAGATACTTCTCCATACCGAAATGCTGTATCTCTCCAAAAAGAAGATAAGAAGTGCGAATTACTTTGTAGCCACAACTCTTGTAAAAATCAACAGCATTCTCTCTTGCATCAAGATAGATGCGTTGCGCATATTTGTCTTTAACTTTCTTTTCTAAATACTCTAATATTTTACGGCCTAAACCCAAGGTGCGGTATCTATCTGACACTGCCATATAGCGTACCTGCGCAGTAAACCGGTCGTTCATCTGAATGCGACAAACTGCTACAGCCTGGCCTTCATTATTCATAATCATACCGTGAATGCTTTCCTGTTCATGCAAATCAGTTTCACTGCCGGGCGATTGATTCCAGGGTTTGCGAAGTATTTTCCAACGCAGGTAGAAATACTCATCAAACTCTTCGGCTGTGAGCGGCTCAATTACTTTATAAAGTTTTGTTGCAGGTAAAGTTTTATTCATAGGCACTTGAAGCGGGATTTATTGTATCTCGGGATATCATCCCGATTTTTCTATTATATTTTTTTGTATGTTTTGTATATCATCCAGAGTTACTTTTAATGTTCGGGATGCTATCCCGTGTTACATAGTTACATAAAAACTTCTGCAATCATACACCTTATGCTTCCTCCGCCTGTTTCCTCTATCGCAGGTATAAAACAAACCAATGGTTCACTATGTTTTTTAAGCTTTTCAATTTGTGACAATGATAATGATTTATACGCTGTTTCGCTCATCAGCAAAAATTTTTTTCCTGATTTATTTGAAACCTCCAGCATATTGCCTGCAAATGCATTTACCTGCTCATTTGTAATCAGGATCAATTCGTGACCGGTATTTATTAAACTTTCTTTTACATGCGTTCGTTCTGTTCTGCTCTTAATTGTTTCGGCAGCAACCACAGCATATCCTGTACCGATTGCCATCATTACATTAGTATGATAAATCGGTTTGCCATCATTATATGCTGTAAAGGTTACCGGCACGTAATTCATTTCCCTGCACCATGTTTCAAATGTTGATAAGTGTGTGCGTGGTGATATAGATGCATAAGCCCACCTATTTACATGATCAAGCACCATGCTGCCGGTGCCCTCCACAAATTTATTTTCATCTTCAAAATTTGTGAATTCAAACAATTGTTTATTGCCCTGCATCTTATACCAAAAAAAGTCAACAATATCATTCCTGCGTTCAGCCCTTCTGTTTTCTGCAAGCAAAGGATATAAAGTAATTGTGTTGTTGTTAATGCTTATCCAGTTATTGGGGAAAATAGAATCAGGGGTAATAACATCAGCCCTGTCATCAAAAACAAAAACTTCAATGTCATTATCGCGAAGCAACTTCACCACATCATCAAATTGCTGTTGCACTTTTTTAAGTAATTTAATTTTAGAAACATTTTTTTGAAACGAATTTGAAGCAGCCGTTTGTTTATTAAAACCAAAATGCAAAGGTCGAATCATAAATATAGTTGAAGTGGATTGCTGCATGGGAATCAGGTAGTTATGTTTTTTAATCAATGTTTATTCTGATAAATTGTTTCTTAAAATAATGTTGTAATAATAATCTTTGTTTTTAAAACACCGCTAACCAAATGATGTAGGAAATATTACCTTGCAGCAGTAATTACCAAGCATCAAAAAATAAACCTGTTCATTATGAAAAAAAATTTACGCAACGTTCAACTACTTATTCTTTTACTTTTAAGTTTTCCTTTTTGCGCAATGTCGCAATGCGGGGTATCGCCAACCATTAACGTTTTGCCCGGGACACCAACTGGTGATCTCAGGCTCGATGCTTCGCAATCGGTATTATGGGCTAACTGGACTGTTTATAATTGGGAGTGGACTGTAAACGGAACTGTTCAATCCAACCTTGTTACCACGAACAACATGGTGCTTCCTTATGTTTATAGCGAGGTGTGTATTAAAGCATGGGCAACTGATACCGTAACAGGTGATAGTTGTATAACAAAACACTGTAACATCTTTCAGTCAACTGATCTTTCTCCATACATAATGCTCGATGTTGATTCATCAGGTCCATTGACAGTTGATTTTGTGGCAAGCATTATAGGAGGAAATGGCTTTCCATCGAGTGCATATTCAATAGACTTTGGCGATGGAAATTCTGTATTAAGCAACACGGCAACACATACCTATTCAGCTCCGGGTGATTACACTGCAGTAGCATATATTTCTGGTTGGCCTGTGCCGACCACGCGTAAAGTACACGTTGACAATGGCATTCCCAATATGCAAATTAGTAATGCAACCGTATATACTTATTGCGATTCAATCATTACTAATATCAGTACTAATCCTCCATTTTTCAGTTCAACTGCCGAATTAATTTATGATGCATGGCAATGGTATCCGTCAGATGGTATTAATGAGACCTATGCTTACCAGGTTCCCGGTCAATCGTATGTGCGCTTTACACTTAGTGATGGCTATGGGGATGACCTTGAGTATTATTACCCGGTGTGGCTAAGTGAATGTGCGAGAGTACCTGATACTGCAACAGGAACAGTGTGGTATGATGCAGATGCAGATGGGATATATGATAGTACAGAAGTTCCATTGGAAAACAAAAAAATAGAGGCACTTTTTTGTTATTATACAACAACTGATAGCAGTGGCTTTTACTCGATTCTTTTACCTCGTGTTCAAATTCCTATAACATTGGACAGTGTAAGCAGCAATGCAATAACATTTCCGGCATCATCATCTTATACTGCTTTTGTTAATGCGGGTCCGATCCACTCAAACTGGAATTTCGGAGTTGCTGATATAACTGTTACCATCGGTGGATATACTTATCTTGATTATAACCAAGACAGCATTTACAATCCTCCCGGTGATGTTGCTTTTAAAAATGTTTCTATAAAGGCATATAATTCAATTACAGGTAAGGATTATTACAGTTCATCTGACAATTACGGATATTACAATTTTGCATTACCCGCAGGTAATTACACGATTAAAGCTACAAGTTACGGATTAGACAGCGCTTATGTAACACCTGACAGCATACAGGTTAATACAACAGGAGGAAATTACAGTGGTAAAAACTTCGGGTTTTATAGTTCATTAGCTGGAGGTAATCTCAACATAGTTCTTGGCTCATCAGGACATCCGCGTCCAGGTTTCAATTATACATTGAATGCAACGGTGCGTAATTCGGGCATTGATACGGCACAGGGAGCTGTGGTAATTACTTATCCCGCAGGGTTAGTATTTAATGGTACAACATTTCCTGCCGGTGCAGTGCATAACATTGCGAATCATACGTTCACATGGACTACAGGAATTGTAACTCCAACAGCAGTGAAGTATTTCAGCGCAGGCTTTATTGTGCCCGCTGCCACAGATCTTGGTACTGTGCTTAACAGCAGTTGCATAGTTACAACGGATGCAGGTTACATTGATCATAACTTAACAGATAATAACGATAGCTATACAGATATAGTAATTGGTTCTTTTGACCCAAATGATAAATTAGTCACACCAAGTGGTATTGGCAGCACAGGTGCCGTGCATCATGATCAACGATTATATTATCGGATTAATTTTCAAAACACAGGTACTGCATCTGCAATAAATGTTATTGTGCAGGATGTTATAGACAGCAATCTTGACATGAATACTTTTCGAATGGAAAGGGCCAGTGCATTGTATAAATTAGTTACTAATGGACGAACTATAACATGGAAATTCTTTAACATCAACCTGCCCGACAGCAATACCAATGAGCCTGCAAGTCATGGTTTTGTTGAATTTTCAATTGTGCCTATGCAGGGTTTGCCAGACGGAACTCCAGTTAACAACAGTGCAGATATTTATTTTGATTTTAATTCGCCTGTAACTACAAACACTGTTACCAATACTTTACAAACCAGCATAGCAGGGATAAATAATATTGAATCAAATGAAAAATTAATTGTCATGCCAAATCCTTTTTCAGATAATCTTAATGTTCAATTGACTGGCTATGAAGGCAAATTAACTGTTACCTTATATGATGTTACCGGTCGCAGCATTGCAAAAGTTTATGATGGCAGATATGTAAAGGGTCAAAAAATAATGTACAACACAAAACAATTTTCAGAAGGAGTTTATTTTATAAAAGCTCAATACGGAAAGAACACATTTATGCAAAAACTGGTGAAGTAAAATCGCTTTATCAAATTTGGGATGCATAGTCAACTTTCGGAAAGTTGAAGGAACTTTCCGAAAGTAATGTTTCATAGAATTTTATGACTCCAAAATTCCAGCGTTGCATTTTTCCATTAACAACATTTCTAACTTTGCCCAATGAAATTTAATAAAGTGAATGATGGTTTTGTTCAAAAGCTAATAGAAATTTGTGGCGCAGCGCAGGTTAGTATTGATGATGAGATGCGGAAAGATTATTCGCATGATTATACTGAAGACCTTTCCTTTTTGCCAGAGGTGGTGGTGAAGCCTGCTGACTCCAATGAAATTTCAGCTATTATGAAACTCTGTAATGAAAACTTGATTCCTATTACTCCACGTGCAGCAGGTACCGGTTTAAGCGGTGGTGCTTTGCCGGTATATGGTGGCGTTATTTTGTCGTGTGAGCGATTGAATAAAATCATCCAAATAGATGAACGCAACCTGCAGGCGACTGTTGAACCGGGTGTAATCAACCAGGTTTTTCGCGATGCTGTTGAAGCCAAGGGTTTGTTTTATCCACCTGATCCTGCTTCGCGAGGTTCGTGCATGTTGGGAGGCAATGTTGCTTACTGTGCCGGTGGTCCAAAGGCGGTGAAATATGGCGTTACCAAAGATTATGTTTTAAATACTGAAGTGGTTTTGCCAACAGGTGAAATCATCTGGACAGGTGCGAATGTTTTAAAAAATTCAACAGGCTATAACCTTACGCAACTTATGGTGGGCAGTGAGGGAACATTGGGCATCATTACTAAAATTGTTTTCAGGCTGATACCATTACCAAAGCACGACTTGCTTTTACTTGTACCGTTTGCATCACCTGAAAAAGCTTGCGAAGCGGTATCAGCAGTTTTTCGCGCAGGGATAACTCCATCGGCAATGGAATTTATGGAGCGCGATGCTATAATTTATACCATGCAATATGTGGATGCAAAAATTCCTTTGACTGATGATGTAAAAGCCCATCTTATAATAGAAGTGGACGGAAATGATAAAGATGTTTTAATGCGCGAGTGCGAAGCGATAAGTGAAATTATGTATGCGCATGAATGTATAGATGTAATATTTGCCGAAAGCGCACAACAAAAAGCTGATCTGTGGCGGTTGCGCAGGGCAACAGGTGAAGCAGTAAAGAGTCATTCAATTTATAAAGAAGAAGATACGGTAGTGCCTCGCGCTGAGTTGCCGCAACTTTTAAAAGGTGTAAAAGAAATCGGTAACAAATATGGCTTCCGTTCGGTTTGTTACGGACATGCCGGTGATGGCAACCTGCATGTAAACATCATCAAAGAAAACATGAGTGATGATGACTGGAATAAAAAAGTTCCAGAAGGCATAAAAGAAATTTTTGGTTTATGCGTTAAGTTAGGCGGAACTATTTCGGGCGAACATGGAATAGGTTATGTGCAGAAGAATTACATGAACATTGCTTTTAACGAATCGCAAATACAATTGCAGAAAGGAATTAAAAAAGTGTTCGATCCTAACCTGATTTTAAATCCGGGCAAAATGTTTGCTGATTAAAGTTTTTTGCCACTAAGACACTAAGGCTCTGAGAAACAAGAACAATTCAACTTCGTGTCTTAGTGTCTTAGTGGCAAGAAACCTTTCTTGAAAAAAGAATTTAATCAATTATCTTTATCGCATATAGTTTCACTAAGCCCCCGTTTATGAAACGAATTTCATTAGGATTACTTTTATTTTTTCAATTGCATAATGCTTTCGGGCAAGAGATGCTTGGTATTGTCAATAGTAATTTTTCGGGCAATGTTGGTATTACATTAAATCCGGCCACTGTGGTGGGAATGCCTTTCAGCCGTGAGTTCAATTTGATTTCAATGGATATATCGGCACACAATAATTACCTCTATTATCCGGCAGGGCAACACGGGCTGGTTAAATTGATTACAGGGCAAGGACTAACTCATGACAATACAAAAGATTATTACACTACCACACCAGATAAACAAATGTATGCGAATATATTCCTGCTTGGTCCTTCATATTCTGTAAGTACCATCAGTGGCGGTTGGGCTATTCACACAGCGTTAAGAACAAACTTCAGCGTAAACCATTTGAATTATCACTTAGCAAAATTTTTATGGGATGGTTTTGATTACCTCCCTCAGCAAGACATTGATTATAAAACCGACCCTTACCAATTAAACATGTTGCAGTGGTACGAAATAGGTTATACTTATGGCCTTACATTGTATCAAACAAAAACCCAAATGCTCACTGTTGGGGCAACCGTTAATCTTAATTTGGGTGTAAACTCAACTTACATTGACAATAAGAAAATGGATTACCGTGTGCCATCAAGCGATACGTTATTGGTTTATAATCTTAACGCTACTTATGCCCATACCATAATAACAGATAACCCGGGTTTGGGCGATTATGTTGGTGTAAAAGGATTTGGTGGTGGTATAAACCTGGGAGTGCAGTATTATAAAAACCGCGATGCCAAAGGTTATTACTACAAAACCAAAAACCGCAGAAAGTATGAATACAAATTTGGCGCTTCGCTCATTGATATGGGAATGGTGCATTTTTTCAAAGACAACCGCGTAAATAAATTTGATAATAATTCAACGCTGTGGCCCGGAATAGATACTGTAAAGTTTAACGGCATAAATGATTTTGACCAAACGCTTAATAACCAATTTACAGGTTCGCCCGATGGTGCGCTTACAAACAAAAAAATAAATATGTTCTTACCAACAGCTGCAAGCGTGCAGTTTGATTATAATATTTATAAAGATTTTTATGCCAACGCAACCTGGATACAACGATTAAGTTTTTTAAATCCGCAGATAAAGCGCGCCAATGAGGTTACTATTACAGCACGATACGAAACCTCAAAATTTGAAGTGGCTATCCCCTACTCTTTTTATGAATATTACAAACACCGCGTAGGACTCGCTTTCAGATTCAAATGGTTTTTTGTGGACACCGATAAATTCGGACCAATCATAGATGCATGGGATGTGGACGGATTGGATTTTTATTTCGGTATTAAATTTACAAATCACAAAAACCCCAATGGCAAAGGCAGAAAGGGCGAAGATTGCCCGGCTTATAAATAGGTTTTTGGTTTTGGGTTTATGGTTTTAGTTAGGGGTTTTTAGTTTTGGTTTACGGTTTAATCAACATTAAAAACTCATTACCAATAACAAGAATAACTTAATAACTTCGCACCGTTCTTTGAAATCGAAAGTTAAAAGCCAAATTCCCTTATTTCCTAATTCCATATTTCCAAAAAAAGGGGCCGTCAGGTTTCGACAGCAGGTGCAATTGACTTGTAAGCATGCCGTGTGTTGTGAATATGACACGATAATCCTAATTCTCACAAACTTCAAATGGCGAAACTTCTTTCGCTCTTGCTGCTTAATACTTAGAGTATTAACCCGCAATGCTCCGCTCTGTAGGGCGTCACTGCCCCGACTAAGCCTGAGCACCGTAAATGCAGTGATAGTGATGCAATGTTTCGATGCATCATGAAATTAAAAGAAGCTTAAGCAAACTTATGGTATGTGTGTTTACCGGAGTTTGTCGAAAACCAAAAATGCACTAAGCATGTAGAAAGCTCGCTGATTCCTTGTTTGGACGTGGGTTCGATTCCCACCGGCTCCACTCTTTAAATGAAAAAGTCCCTAATTTTTTAGGGACTTTTTCTTTTATAACCTCTACTATCTGTAAAACAATTTTCAACTTTTGTTTCAATCATCCTAAAGGTTTTCTTTCCTCATAAACAATTTCGTATTTTATTCCCTCCAAGTCCTTAAAGAAAAGTGCATAGTAATTTTCACCATGCTGAGGATAGAATTTTGGCGGGTCAACTATATTGGCACCTGTTTCTTTTATCTCTATGTAAAGTTGATCAACTTCCACGCGGGATGATGCTCTAAATGCAAGGTGATGCAGCGATCCCGGTTTTCTCCTGTGAATAGTTTCTTCCTTGAAAGCTTCGCGTGGTGAGTTAATGCCAAAGATCAACAGGGGATGAAAATACTCCACTACATCAAAGTCATGCACTTCCACCCTGCCCTTTGATTTACGACTAAGATCAAATCCTAATACAGGCATTAACTTATCATAGAAAGTTTCTGCTGCCTTCAGGTCTTTTACAGTTATCTGAATATGGTCAATAATTGGTTGCATAATTTATTATATCAATCATCACAAGAATATAAATTTAATTTGAAAAAAATCAGTTGGCCGTAAACTAAATTAATATTGTTACTAAATGGGCAATGCAAACTACAGCACGCACAGGTGTGGATGCCTGGGGGAGTCTCGAAGAGGAAGCGAGGGTATATTAGGTTTATGAAAGATTATAATATTACTTTCGGTCATCCAAATTTCTCGTTCATGATTCTCAATAAACCGCTGTTTCCCTATTTACTTTTTATCTTTTATTTGCTGAATCCAGTTGCAATAATTGCACAGGCATTTCATTTTCAAAACACATCAGCAACTATTATTAAAAATACATCGCAGTCGCCTGCTCATTGGTATATTCAAATTTATAATGATGTGGCTGTTGATACCACACTTAGGTGGAAGGCTGATGTATCAGGTGTTCCGGCAGCATGGAACATTACTTTTGACGATCAGAATAATTTTCATAACAATGTTCAAACAGGTGACAGTGCAGATTTCACGCTTTTCGACAGCCTGTCGTTTCCGCAAAAGCTCATCATCGGTGCATGGACAAATAACGTGGCTGCTACCGGTTCGGTGTTTATTGATGTTTACGACCCGGCTAATCCTTCTTATAAAGTTACATTAGAATATATTTTTATCATAAGCCCGTTTGTAGGAATACCTTACATTGAAGCCGATCCCGAAAACTTAAAAGTTGAAGAAACCAAAATTTCATTTTCTTTTAAAGAATCTACTTCATTCCGAATCACCTCTCAAACAGGTCAACTTATCTATTCTGATAAAATTAAAAACGGCTCTTATGATTTTTCATATCTCCAACCTGGAGTTTATGTTATTTATTTCTTTGATGATAAAAAACAATATGTAAAGAAATTTATACGGTAATGTGAGTTCGGTCGTTTTGTTCTAAAGTAAAAATAGAATGCCAAAAGAAGTTTATTTTATGATGTTATTCCTGCCTGAATGGTTAACTATTTAATTCGCATTCCCACACCAAACTCAACACTCATGTTAGCCATGTTACCATCAATTGAATTGATGTCTGCACTCCTGAACGGGTATGGATAAAGGGGAATGTACATGCGGTAACTGAAAAAATATTTTTTCTGTCCTATCTTCAGGTTATACATAAACCCGAAGTCAGGACTAACAGAGCTCACTGACATTGATACTTTTTCAAATTCAGGATTATTTAAGGTCTCTTTGTAAGCATCGTATTTTATGCCTGCCATCAGTGAAAATGTGTGTGAAAAATGTTTAGAATATAAAGAAGTTCCAATACCGATTTTTTGACTGAGAGAATAATTATAGTCGGTCTTTATGTAATTAAAGTTTCTAAGGAATGCACTGTTAAAAGTATATGAAGTGTATGACACAATGCTAAGTCGCTTTTTTACATTCCACTGTAACACATTACTTACAAGTACATCGGAAATTGGATATGGTTTCAGACCAATTCCGGGTTCTGTTGTTAACTTTCGTATAGGGAATATTTTATTTGTTAGTTTGGAAGAATCATTTTGCGCGAATGCTGATATAGAATTTATGAGCAGAATGTAAATGGATAAATATTTTATGAGTTTCATTTGATTATTTTTTTTATTTGAGTTTGAATTATGTTTTGAATAAGATTACTTGTTTTGAAAATAGAATTTTAAACCTGCTGATATATTAGGATTTTTTGAACCATTGTGGTCTTGATGGGGTTCGAGGTGACTGGCGATTTGCATATCAAAATAATTATTCTGCATGCGTTGAAATAAGGCCATGAAAGGTGCAAGCATTCTTCCCTCGTTTTCTAATTCGCCCAAACCCATAAACACTAACTGGTGATTATTTTTATTGATGTCGCGGTTTTCCTGCTCCAGTCTTAGCATTATTTCATCATCATACCATACTGAAGGACTTAGCATAATATAGTTTCCAAATACATTATTATAATTTGTAAAAGCATAAGCGGCAAACAAACCGCCAAAGGAATGTCCGAGTATAATCCTGTTTTTTCTTAATGTGTCAGCTCCGTAATCGCTTTCCATTTTGGGTATTAATTCGTTTTTAATAAACGCCATAAATTTTTCAGCACCTCCTCCGCCTTCATTTGCTTTTGTTGGTGTATAATCAAATGCGCGGTCATTACCATAACCAATACTAACTACAAGGATATTTGAAGTAGCATATTCGTCACTGAGTTTTTTACAATTGTCAGCTACATAGCTGAAATTTTCTTCCCCATCTAAAACGTATATGGTGGCATACTTTTCAGAAGCATTGTAATTGTCAGGTAATGCAACTTTAATATTATAATTCGCCCCGTTTGAAACAGATTGAATTGAAAATTCCTTAGTCAGGTTTGGGTTGAATTCTTCTTTCTTACAAGAAGCGATGAAGAGAATTAAAAGAAATGGAATTAAATTTTTCATTGTTTTTTATTTTAATTGTTTTGAAATAAAAAGCCGCTCCTCACGGAGCGGCCTTATTCATCAGCAGCCACAAGAGCCACAGTTGCACGCATTACCGCAAGTGCAATTACCGGATTTTGAAGTACCACAGGTACAGGTTTCGCACGTACAAACTTCGCAGGTGCAGTTAACGTTACCGCAAGATGACTTGCATGTGCTTTGAGCGCTTTGGCTCAATAATGATGAGTTTTTCATTTTATTTATTTATTTAAATTTTGATGGGACAAAAGTATATCGGCCACCCTGCATGGGTGTTATATTACTTTGGGTAAGGATTATATAATTTTGGGATTACGCTTAATCCAAAGCCTTATGCTTTGTTAATTGAATCAAATTCCATTCTTATCTGTCATACCTTCATCAGCCAATGATAAGATGGAAGCATCATTAAATACTTTATTACATTTGCTCAATACCCAATCACTCTTATGACATCACATATTTTACTTGTTAAGAACATGGTATGCAATCGTTGTGTGCTTACCGTAGAAAATATTTTGGAGAAAGCAGGAATAGACTGTCATAAAGTATTGTTCGGAGAAATTCATTTGAAAGAAGAGTTAACCCCAACCCAAAAAGAACTTTTACAGGCGAGTCTTGAAAGTGTAGGATTTGAATTAATTGATAATCACGCAAGCGGCTTGATTGAAAAAATCAAAAAGCATGTGATTATGAAAGCACGTAATGAGGTAAATGAAAAAGAAAATAAAATGAATCTATCCATTTACCTTTCTGCCAGGCTGAATTATGAATACACTCATCTCAGCAGTTTGTTTTCGGAAGTAGAAGGACGAACAATTGAAAATTTTTTTATCGAGCAACGCATCGAAAAAGCTAAAGAACTTCTTATCTATGGACAAAAGACTTTATCAGAAATTGCTTTTGAATTAGAGTATAGCAGCATGGCGCATCTTTCAAGCCAGTTTAAAAAAATTACCGGTCTCACTCCCTCTCATTTTAAAGAAGTAGGAGCAGCAAAACGTAAATCGCTCGATAAAGTTTAACCCAAATTTTTATAATCCTTTTCCAAAAAAAATCGCTCCGCAAGGGCGATTTTTTTATTTAATCAAAATCTGTTATTCCCAAAATTCTATAATTCATTCCCAAAGTAATGTAACAGCTACGCAACACTGCGGATATACTTTTGCAGTATAAATTTTAAAAACAAATTCTTAAAATAAAACATATCAAAAATGAAAAATCAAACTAATAATAAAACTAAAGTAGTAGAGCACAATCTCGAAGCAAGTAAATTTAACTGGGACATTGCTCCCGGTAAAACGATTGAAGCATGGGGCTTTAATAACCAGCTTCCCGGTCCGGTGTTAAGAGCAAATATTGGTGATACAATAGTTGTTCGTATTACCAACAATCTGAATGAAGCTACCACTATTCACTGGCATGGAATCTGTCTGCCAGCATCCATGGATGGAACTAATGGAGTTCAAAAACCTATTGAACCGGGTGAAACTTTTGAATATCGGTTTGTTGTTCCCGATGCAGGAACTTTCTGGTATCACTCACATGCAAATGAAACTGTACAAATGGAAAGAGGAATGTATGGTGCATTAATAGTTGAGGATAAAACTGATCCGGTGACAGATGCAGAACGCATATTTATGATTGATGATATGAAACTTGATGCAGAAAATAAATTTACCAAACCGGGTTGGTATATTCCACGCGTTAAAGAAAGGCACGATGGACGCCAGGGCGATACACTCTTGTTAAATGGAAAAGAAAACACGGTCATCAATATGAATGCAGGTAAAACGGAAAGATGGCGTTTTATAAATTCATCAAGCGCAAGATATTTCATGTTGCACATGGAGGGAAAAGAATTTAAAATTATCGGAACTGATGGTGGATTATTGGAACATCCACGAACAGTGACAGAAGTTTTGATAACTCCCGGTGAGAGAATGGATATTATAGCTGGACCTTTCAACGAAGGAGAAAACTTTGCAATAAAATCATTGCCTTATAACAGGGTAACATTTCTAAAAGCTAAACGTGAAACGTTTGCAACCGTAAAAGTTGGAGTAGCCAAACCATCAGTAGCATTCATTCCTGAAACATTAAGAAAAATTGAACCGCTCGCACCACAGGATGCAACTGTAACCAGAAAAATAAAATTATCAGTAGGTCCAAGTCTGAAAAACGGAATGGATTTTCTTGTGAATAATGATGTGCATGTAAATGACAAACCGGTAAAAGTTGGTGAATTGCAGATTTGGGAAATTAATAATGCAAGTTTAATGGACCATCCGTTTCACCTGCATGGATTTTTCTTCCAGGTGATAGAGGAAAATGGAAAAGCACCATCATACAAAGCATGGAAGGACACTTATAATTTAACACCACGAACTAAAATAAAAATTGCATGGATACCGGATAACCGTCCAGGTATGTGGATGTATCATTGCCACATTATTGAGCATCATGCAGCCGGCATGATGGCAAACTTTGAAGTAATTGATGATAGCAAGCCCTATGATGAAACCATTCAAAATCATTCACATCATTGTCATGTCTGAAATCTGATTCTTTAATAAAACAAAATGAAACTTCGTCATAATTGGCGGAGTTTTTTTTGAACCCCTCTTAACATGGTTAATTTGTTTTCCCGCTTATTCATGCATTAGTGTTGCTTACAAAACTGTAGCAAGGTGCCCCCAGGCTTTGCGTGCGCTTGCGGGATGAGATAGAACGCAACTTTTGTACTTGTTCATTTTCCTTTTTTAATAACAGCAGTTGTTAATTTCAGTCCCGACTTCCATGGATAATGCAACCTTAGTAGAAAACCATTAACAAACGCAAGACCTTATTACCTCATTTCTTCTGAAAAATAGGGTAATAAGGTTGTTAATGAGGGCTGCATATTTCTACTAAGGTTTTTTATTCTCGAAAAAATTTTCAGAACAATTAAAAGTACTTTTTATCCCACTTATTGTATAATTCGTTTTAGTTATGATTTTCTTAATTGAAATGGCTCGCTTAAACTTTTCTAACTTTCGCCTTTCAAAGATTCTAATGCCAAAAGCGAAATCAAAACTTTAATGCGAAAACTAATTACCCTGATTCTGATGATGGCAGTAACTGCATTGCATGTTAATGCCCAGTTATTTTCTGTTACCGGAATTATTACAGATAAACAAAATCAATCTTTGCCGGGAGCGAATGTAGTGCTGCTTAATCCTACTGATTCTGCTTTATTAAAAGGAAGTGTTACTGATACTACCGGTTTTTTTGAAATTGCTAGGGTTGCTTCAGGAAAATATATTCTAAAGATTTCATTCATCGGCTTTCGTGATAAATACCTGAATAAAGAAATCACAGGCCAATCTCTTACGCTCGGTAAAATTATTTTACAGGAAAAAGCAACAACACTTAATGAGGCGGATGTAACAGGTCAAGTTCTTCCTGCTCAGATGAAAGGCGATACAACACAATACAATGCAGATGCATTTAAAACTAATAAAGATGCAACAAGCGAAGACCTTGTAACAAAAATGCCCGGCATAACTGTTCAGGATGGAAAGGTGCAGGCACAAGGTGAAGATGTAAAAAAAGTAACTGTAGATGGCCGTCCTTTTTTTGGCGATGATCCGAATGCAGTATTAAAAAATCTTCCTGCCGAAGTAATTGATAAAATACAGGTTTTTGATAAGAAAAGTGATCAGAGCCAGTTTACAGGTTTTGATGATGGCAACAGTTCTAAAACCATAAACATTGTTACGAAGCCACAATTCAGGAACGGCACATTCGGAAAAATTTATGGAGGTTATGGTACAGATGATAAATGGAAAGGTGGATTCAATCTCAATTTTTTTAAAGATAAAAGACGCATCTCATTACTTGCAAATACCAACAATATTAATGAGCAAAATTTTTCTGCCGAAGATTTGCTTGGCGTAATTGGTACATCGGGCGGTGGTAATCGTGGTCAGGGCCAGCGTGGTGGATTTGGCGGCCCTCCCGGGCAAGGCGGCAGAGGAGGAAGACAAGGAGGGCAGGATAATGGTGCAAGCAATTTTTTGGTAGATCAGAAAAATGGAATTACCACTACACATGCTTTTGGAATTAACTATGCTGATAAATGGGGCAATCTTGATTTTACCGGAAGTTATTTTTTCAATTATACAGAAAATAATGCTCAGAGTGATTTGTTCAGAACGTATGTTACGCAGCAAAATGCAGGCTTTACTTATAACGAGAAAAGCAAGGTTGAAAGTAAGAACATTAATCACCGTGCTAACCTGAAATTCGAATTGAAAATTGATTCACTTAATTCTATTTTATTTCAACCTAAATTTTCGGCACAAATTAATGATGGAAGTAGTTTGTTATATGGAGAGAACAGGTTGCAGGATAATGTAGTAAGTAGCACAAGCAATGATTATAGTTCAAATCTTACAGGAATTAATTTTTCAGCCCCGATTTTATATCGTCATTCCTTCCTGAAAAAGGGAAGGTCATTTTCTTTAAATCTTACACCGGGCTATAATCAAAATAAGGGTATCAGCTACCTTAACTCCTATACTGATTACTATGATACATTAAGTACGGACACTTTAAATCAATTGGCCAACCTTAATGCCAAGGGAAATGTTTTATCATCTAACGCTACTTATACTGAACCGATTAATGATAAAAGCCAACTGATGTTTACTTATACAAACAATTACAACAGCAGCAACTCATCAAAGGAAACTTATAACTTTTCTCCTACAGAGGAAAATTATAATGCATTTGATACCACGCTCTCGAATAAGTTCAACAGTAATTATTTTGCGAACTCAGTTGGTACCGCTTACCAATACCAAAAATTGAAATTGAATCTTACTTTAGGAATTGCTTATCAAAATGCGCAATTAAAAAGCACGCAGGATTTTCCGTACCAGGCCGATGTGAATAAGATTTTCAACAGTTGGTTACCCAATGCAATGCTGATGTACAAAATTTCAATGCAGAAAAACCTGCGCATAAACTACCGCAGTAATAACAATGCGCCATCGGTAACACAGTTGCAAAATGTAATTAACAACAGTAACCCGTTACAACTTACAACAGGTAATCCTGACTTACAACAAGACTGGCAGAATAATTTAAACATTCGTTATTCTGTGGTTAATACTGCAAAGAGCACCTCATTCTTTACGTTTGGTGGAATCACTTACACTAATAATTACATAGCTAACAGTGTGTATTACGCAACATCTGATACTATGATAGCACCGGAAGTGATATTATCAGCCGGGTCGCAAATCACCCGTCCCGTAAATCTTGATGGTTATTTAAACGCACGATTGTTCAGCACTTACAGTTTGCCGATAAAGAAAATAAAATGCAACCTCAACTTGAATTTAGGTGGCAGTTATAGTCGCACACCTGGCTTGATAAATTACGAAACCAATTATGCTAATAGTACTGCCGTTAGCGGTGGACTTGCATTGACCAGTAACATCAGTGATAAAGTTGATTTCACCATTTCATCAAATACGACTTATAATAACATCGCAAATACACTGCAAACTGCCTCTAACAGCAGCAGTTATGTTAATTATAATTCACGCTTTAAAATACAGGTGATGCCTTACAAAGGTTTAGTGTTGCAATCAGATATTACCCACCAATTTTACAATGGCTTGTCTGATGGTTATAATCAGAATTATTTTTTGTGGAATGCAGGCATTGGTTATAAGTTTATGAAAAACAAAGTTGCTGAATTGCGTTTGACCGTATTCGATATTTTAAAACAAAACAATAGTATCACAAGAAACACAACAGAAACTTATTACGAAGACGTGCAATCAAATGTGCTACAGCGTTACTTCATGCTTACGTTTACTTACAACCTGAAATTTTTTAAAGGGGTGAATTCGAAATAGAAATTGGAAATTGTCATTCGGTGATTCGTCATTGCGAGGAACGAAGCAATCTCCCGGAAGTTACAACCATTTACAGATTGCTTCGTTCCTCGCAATGACGGTTAAAAATCAAAAACAGTAAACTCAAAAAAAATGAATCCTGAAATTAAAGAACAAACATGGTCGCACTGGTTTGAAATTCCTGTATCGGATTTTGAACGAGCCATAAAATTTTATCAAACTATTTTTGAAATAAAATTAGGTGTAAATGATTTTGGTGGATTTAAAATGGCTGTGTTTCCGCATAGAGAAGGTGGCGCAGCTTTATGTTTTGGTCCGTGGTATAAACCAAGTGCAGATGGTGTTACTGTTTATATGGATGCTTCGCCAGATTTGATAGAAGTTCAAAACCGCATTGAAGCAGCAGGAGGAAAAATCATTCAACCGAAAAAGGAAATATCACCGGAATATGGCTTTATGTGTTTGTTTATTGATAGCGAAGGGAACCGGTTGGCGCTTCATTCAATGTTTTAAGGTTTGTGAGTGGAATCTACTCTAAGTTCTTACTTTAGCGGGGTCACCTTTTAAGTTGGGCATTGAAGCGGTTATAATTTTTAGTTTAACTTTTTTTGAAGTCTTTTTTTCGTTCTCTTAAATGCAGTGAAATCCCATTCTGAATCAAATCCATTCCAAAAAACTCTAATTTTTGTTGAAGCATTATCATTATTGAATAATAGAAATGTCATATCATCAAAATGGAAATACACATTGTTGGTATTATTGTCTTTAAAAAAATATTCATTGTTATTATTTATTAAGCTGTCAATTTCGTCTAGCAGCTTTATGGCTTTTTCCTTTGGCAGATTCTTAAATGCGTATGCACTATAAATAACACCTGCATTATTCCAATTATCATTATAAAAGCCTAACACCATACCTTCTTTGTTTTTCTCGCTACATACATAAACCAAAGAAGTAAGTTCTCCTGAACTAGCGGCTGATAAAGGGTCCATTTCAAATCTAACAGCATCCTTTGAATCGCCAAATAAATTTTCAATTACATATTTTTTAGCATTATAAAGTGCTATTTCTTTGCTGTACTCTTTAGCAAAATAAATACCCGTACTAGTTGAAACTTGTCCCGCAACAACTTGAAATGTGAATAATAGAATAAGTAGTGTTTTCGTTTGCATTCAGTTAATAGGATATAGAAATGTTAAAAGATATACTTTACTAATTTAATTAGTTTATGATTGATTCTCACTATTCTTCACTATAGTAATTTTCTTTCTTAAGTTTGATTTTTCGAGACGGATGTTTACCTTTTCGAGATAGATATTAGTGTTGGTAAATGGCCTCTATTTCCTTTCTTAAATCATCTCGCCAATTACCTTCAAGTTTAATAGGGACAATACCTCCATAATTTGAAGGCACTTCAATTCCTTTCTCAATTAAAATAATAACATTCTTTCGACTTAAAGCACCAATGAAAAAGCCGGTTTCAAAAATTACATTCTGTCTTGCTCTAGGTTGGAATTCAGATTCGGTTTTCGATTTACCGGTATCATCTGAGGTCCAAATGGCAACAGCAAAATCAACTCTTGAGTTGTTTTCAAATTTTTCGATTATAGTTTGACCTCGAGTTACTTCACTTTGGAGAATGATTGTATTCTTTCTCAGTTCTTTCTCAATGTACCTGGCTACCTCAAGTTTCAAAAGATCATCATGCCCATGAACAATAAAACCACAATTAAAGAAATTTTTTTCTTCCGGTTTATTAGTTGCAATTGAACTCTCTTCTTCAATTAAGGGAAGTTTTTCTATCAATCTATTTAGATTTGACAAACAGTTTGTTACTTTCTCTTTTGTTTCTTTTATTTTGTAAGAAGGATGATTAGTATTTACTCCGCTCATATAGTCCCGAACACCAACGTTTACATTAACCGTAAAATAACTTCGATAGTATTCGCTCCCCGGCTTGTTAAAAGCTCTTTTTATGAGTTCTAAATTGTAATCATGCCAATTACCAAAATCAGTAACTAATTGCTCAATGTCATCTATAGTTTGAATAATCCTTGAAACATATTCATTACCTATTGAAATCCTGTCTTGTAGTTCCGTTTTAAAAATATTCCTTGACTTAATCAAAATAGTTTTTGGCGGCTCAATGACTTGTTTTCTACTTGTCGTCATATCGAATATTGGTTTTTATTTTTAGTCCTTACTTTTTATTTTTTTCGGTTCAACTTCGCTGGCATACCAATTATCGTTCTTAGACATAAGTTTTAATGTAGTCTTTGTAGCTTGCTATTTTGAGGCCTTTATCTCATTCCACTCAGCATCACTCTTGCACACCATCTTCAAGAAAATTGGGCACCAAATTATTGGGGCTTGCATAATTCCTTTTTAAATTACTTGCGAAAAGTAGTGAATAAAATCTTTACACATGATTAGTGGCCTCGCCAACTTCCGGTAGTGCTCAACTCTTCGGCACTAAAAAATGATACCCTTTTCCCTTCAGCGTAATAATCTCAATTCCTTCTTCAGATGAAAAGTACTCACGCAGTTTGCGTATGTAAACATCTAACGTACGTGAATTGAAAAAAGAA
This sequence comes from Bacteroidia bacterium, assembly GCA_039931675.1. GTDB lineage: Bacteria > Bacteroidota > Bacteroidia > AKYH767-A > OLB10 > JAEUTH01. The sequence goes on from JBDTRM010000039.1 coordinate 20,575, forward strand.
TCATCACCCCAAACGCTGAGTAATAAATCTTTTCTATCAACAATTTTATTCTGATGCGTTGTTAAAATACGAAGCACCTGGGATTCGCGGTGTGACAGCTTGATTACTTTTTTCTTTGAATGTAGTTCATAGCGATGAGGTATAAAACGAAATGAGCCAAGTGCAATTTCAATTTGGTTTTCATTTGAAATCTGTTGCGCTCCATTCAACAATTGCAATTGATTATTGATGCGGACAATTAACTCTTCAATGCTGAATGGTTTTTTAATGTAATCAGTTCCTCCAGATTCAAAGCCTTTTACCACATCTTCAGTTTGTGTTTTTGCAGTGAGAAATATAATCGGCAGGCGTGGGTAACGATTCCGGATTTGTCTTCCCAACGTATAACCATCCACGTTAGGCAGCATTACATCCAGCACACATACATCAGGCACGAATGAATTAAAACTTTCCATCACCTGCGAACCTTCCGGCTTATGCAACACTTCAAAGCCCCTGTGTTCAAGTGTTTCCTTCACTATCTTACCGAGGAAAGGTTCATCTTCTACATAGAGTATTTTACTTTTCATTGTTCTGCTTTTAGAAAGGTTAATGTAAAAGTGCAGCCATGTTCGGAGTTGTTTTTCACTACAATGTTTCCTTTATGATGTTGCATCACCTGCGCTGCATAACTTAAGCCAAGTCCGTAACCTTTTACATTGTGTCGGTTATCATTAGGGACACGGAAAAATTTATCAAACACTTTATCAAGATATTCTTTTGGAATTCCGGGGCCGTTATCACTCACAGTCAATATAGCTTTATTGTTTGAATCTTCAAGCCTGATAATTATTTCAGGTGTTGCAGTTGCATACTTCAAGCTGTTATCTAACAAATTGAACAACACACCTTGTACATGCAATTTATCTGCATTGATAAAAATTTGTTTTAAACCAGTTTCAAATTTTACAACAGCATTTTGTTGATTGAATCTTAACTGCAATGATTGCAAAACTTCATCCACCAATTGCTTTAAGTCAATTATTTCTTCAAAGAAAAGTTCTCTTCCTTCTTCCATCACTGAAGTGTTTAACACTTTGGTGATTAACAATTCGAGACGTTTTATTTCGAGGCTTGCCATTTCAAGATATTCATTGGCAACCTGCGGATTGTTTTTCATATCGAAATTCTGCAAAGCTTCAATGGCTACTTTCACAGTAGAAACAGGTGTTTTCAACTCATGCGAAATATTGCTGATAAAATCATTACGCAATGCACTCAATCTCATTTGCTCTTTCATGCTTCGGTACGCATTGAAAAATGCTGCTCCCGTTAATGCCAATAAAATAAGAGCGAATAAAATGTGTGGAGTTATCTTTTTAAATAAATACATATTGTAGTGGCTTACCTCCACACCATAACTTTTAGGGTATAGGTTACTCTCGAAATAAATAAATGGTGACTTTTTTAAAGAATCTCTTTTAAGTCCCCCAATCCAATTTGTAGTAAATCTTAGTCCATTCTTATTTAAGTTGTCAGCTAAGAGTTTTTTAAATAGAATAGTATCTGAATTAAAATAAATAGTTTGCTCGATGTCTCTTTGCCCTGGAAGCGAAGACATTTCTTTAACAATCATTTTCACTCCGTGCACCAGCAATTCTTTTGAAGAGTCCGCATTGTGGCGCACCGTTATCATTTTATCAAAGTTCTTTCTGCTTGTATCTATAGTGCGAAAATCAGTATCACTCAAGTTATGAGGTGAGGGAATATTGCCGATAAAATCTTCTGTAATGGTATCTGCTTCAGCATCGTTATCCTCAATTCTTAGTTTGATTTTGAGACCGCTGCTATCATTCAAAATGGGATTGATAAGATTTTTTACCAGCATTGAATCCATTACTTGCTTTCTTGATTCAGTAAATTGAAGCAGCAAATCTTTTCGTAATTGATCCTTTTCGGAATTGTATTGCGAGAACAGCCATTGCACAACAAAGGCAGTAAGCAGCAATTGACTAAATGCCATCAGCCAACCTATGTGCAAACTGTTTTTTATTTTTTTCATTTCATTAATTGATGACGCAAAAGTAATTGCATCTGCTTAATTACAATAACCGGTTAACCTTAATTAACCTTAATTGGATAAGCATTAACCATGAGCGATGAGTTGATGAGATATGTTTGCATTGTGAAAATGAAATAATTAATCATCAATGTAAATCTTAAACAAAATCACAATGAAAAAATTAATCCTATCAATTACTGCACTTGCAACTATCAGTATTGCAGTTGCACAAAAAAATTCGGGAAGAGTAAATTACGAAGAAAAGGTAAAGCTGAACATTCAGCTTGACAGCAATGCAATGGATATGCCCGACCTTCCGAAGGAGAAAACAATTTCAACTGAATTACTATTCACCGCAGATGCTTCCTTGTATCAACTTAACAAAGCGAAACAAAAAGATGAATCAATTGATCACGAAGAGGACGGAAACCGCGTAGTGATTAAAATGGATATTCCTGATAATAAGGTTTACTATGATATCAAAAACAAAAAACGCATTGAACAAAAAGATTTTATGTCGCGTAAGTTTTTGATTGAAACCACAATGGATAAATCGCAATGGAAACTGACAGGAAATCAAAAAACAATTTTGAATTATCCGTGCCAGGAAGCAACAATGACAGACAATGGCAAGAAGATCATAGCGTGGTTTACATCTGCTATTGAAGCATTTAGCGGTCCGTCAGTTTACATTGGTTTACCAGGCTTTGTAATGGCTGTTGATGTAAACGATGGAGAACGAACCATCACTGCAACTTCGGTGGAGCTTCAACCTATAGACCAAAAGTTATTGGTGCAACCTAAAGAGGGAAAGAAAGTTACACAGACAGAATACGATAAAATAGTGGAAGAGAAAAGAAAAGAAATGCAAAAGGAATATGGTGGTAATGGAAATATGATTATTAAGATTAAGAATTGAGTAAGGGTAGTGTCATCCTGATCCCGATGTTTCGGGAGAAGGAACTTTCTCAATGGTTAGCAGTTACTTCACTTGGAGAAAGATGTTTCGCTTCACTCAACAGGACAGTTCAGTTTTAGCATTAAGGTAAATACAAAGCCCGAAAATAAA
>JBDTRM010000040.1:0-9741 GCA_039931675.1 Bacteroidia bacterium
ATTGTAAAACTTATTCAGTTTACTCCGACCAATTACCATGATGTTTTCAACTTGGTGTTTGGCGACAAGGATTCTAAAACGGGACAGATTGATGATAAAGTAATTTCAAATAATGGCGATAGTAATATGGTTTGGCGACAGTAGTTTCTGCACTTTATGCGTTCACCGACAAACATCCTGACGCGTGGATATATGCAACAGGTTAGCACCAAATCACGAACAAGATTGTATAGAATGGGAATAACAAAATACTTTAAAGAAGTTAAATCTGACTTTCAGATTTTTGGTGAGGTAAATAAAGCTTGGGAGGATTTTGAAAAAGAAGTTGACTACGAATCATTTTTAGTAAAACGAAAAATCAAATAATTAAAATTATGACAACAATAAAAGAATTAAACAAAAAGAAAGTTCCTGTTGTAAGGATTGACAAGTCGTTGAACAAATACAGCAATGTTGTTTTGTTCCCAGGCAAAGTTGAAAAAGCCAACGAGATGTTGCGGACAATCGGACTGCCGAAACTTGCAACGAAGAAACGCAGCAGATAATTCGGAGAGGTTTCGTAGCTTCTACAAACCTGCTTGCGAACTTCAAACTGCAGTGCTTCCTCTGAACAGCAAGCCAGCGGCTACCAAAAGATAAATGCAAGTGGTCAAGTGTCCGTGCTAAAAACCATGCGGGCAGTTATCCGTCATCACCAAAAAATGCAATCAACCAAAGTGCTGTAGGCACGAAATATTGGTAACAACAAACTCCCCACAAAAACAAAAATCCCGTTAGGGATGAAATATTTCTACACGCGTCAGCCTGTAACAACGAACTTCAGTTCGCTCCAAAAATTAATTAATAAATATTTCCATTTAATATTATTATTGTGCTTCATACATTACTTTGCGAATTCAAATCAAAAACTAAATTTATAAAAAAATGAAAAACAACTTTACTAATCAAATGTCAAAGCTTTCTGATGTTGAACTGGAGAAAGTTTTACAACAGAGAAATGATTACCAACCAGAAGGCGTTGAAGCTGCCGAACAAGAAATTAAAAAAAGAAAATTCATTCAGGAAAAAATATCAAAATACTCTAATGAAGAAATTTTGGAGATTTTAAAATCAAGAAAGAATTATCAACCATATGAAGTTGAAGCTGCTTCCGCTGAAACCCAAAAAAGAAATTTACATTCTGATTATGAAGAAGTAAAAATAGAAACTGGTATAAACGAAGAAATACAGAAACTTAAAACAAGTGTAGTTTCAGAACGCTATCCTACATTAAGATTTATTTCTGGTGTTTACAGATTTCTTGCTTTGCTTGTTATCATAGCAACTGCAATCATTTTATTTTATGGACTTAAGGTTGGAACAAATGGGCTTGTATTTTCAATAGGAGTAATTGTTATTGGTGGAATTCTATTTGTTACATCACTTGCAGCTGCCGAAGGAATAAAAGTATTTATTGACATTGAACACAACACAAGAATTAGTGCATTAAAAAAATAAAGTCTCAATCAAATTAGTAGGATAGAGTTTCACCTGATAGCCCAAGCATATAAAAAATCATAGCGCAAGATTCTCCCGCTGGTTCAACGTCCGCTTGACCCATCCAAAGGTAATTACTAAAGAAATGAACATATTTAGAAAAATATTCGGAAAAAAGGAGGACGCTCCGGCTCCTTATCTGACAAATGAAAATATTGAAAAGGAAACAGAGAGCAAAGATGTTGAGGAAGCAGTTAAAACAATTGTAGAATCTATTTCTTTTAAAGTTACTAGCGAACAATCAACCGAGGCAACGGAGTTGAATAAACCTAAGCATTACAAAATTCCTTCTGTTGTAAAGACTGCAAAGACCAAATTGAAAAAAGAAGGTGTTCAAGCTTGTGTTGACTACATACAATCAATACTTAACGACACTAACCAATTACAAAAAGACCAGTCAATTTCATTAACAAGAAATCTTGTCAAAATTTTAAAAACCGAAAACCATGAATCTTTAAATAATTTTGATGATTTACTTAATCATTGCCTTTCAAAATATAATGTTCAAAGTGACCCAATGTTTTATAGCAGCATTGCAGACATATATGTTGAATATAACCCGCAATTAGCTCTAGATTATTTAACCTCCAAAAACAAAGAATTACTTAACAATGAAACATTTCAATCCTTAAATTATTTTTTATTTCTCGACAAAGTAAAAATTTTGATAGAACAGGGCGATTTAAAAAGTGCTGAGGAAGAGATTCAAAAAGCCAATAAACAAATTGAGAATAATTCAATGTTTCAGTTTCTATCAGACAAGATAAAATTCACGGAATTATATTCAGTAATTAAATTAAACGAAAAGGACGACCTTAATTATTTCAAATATAATGCAATGACATTTATTCTTGACATTACAAAGGACCTATCAAGCTTTCCCATTGGCCTATCTAACTTTCACTACAGAAAAAAAATATGTTATAGTGGTGAATGGGGATTAAATTATGAGGAGATGGAGGACAATTTCAACCCAAATAAAATTTCTGAGGAGAATTTTAATGAAATTAAGAAAGAAATTTACAGTTTCTCATTTTCCCGTTTGCCTGTTATAATGGGCTTTGACTCCCAATATATAGAAAACGAAATTTCTACTGACGGATTGAAAAGAGATTCCCCGCATGATTGGTATTCTAAATATTATGGCATTACAAAAACACCTTTTAAGTACTACGAATACATTGAAAAGATTGTGGAAGAAATTATTGCAAAATACAAGTGGGCTTGAAAGCTTTATAGGTTATAATAAGTTTTTTGATACATGAATAAAAAGTAAGTCTCAAACAGAAATATGAATAACCAAAATTTTTACATTAATAGAGATGTAATAGAGGAAATTCCCTGCATTAATTGGCAAGAGTTTGTTAACCTTCCTTTTTCGAATGAAGATAAAAATTTACTGTTTCGGGGTCAATCTAATTCCAGTATTAATTCTGAGGATAGTAAAAATGGGCAGATTTACAGTTTACAGACTACTTTCCAGCGTGATTATTTTGGTGGGGATTTAGAGGAACTTAATCGGATTTTAGATTACTTTATTAAGTTGAAAGATAAATATTCATACCTAAAGGACTTAGATATTCCTACTTCAGGCAATTATTTACCATTAATTCTTTTATTGAGGCATGCAGGTGTTCCGATGCCAGTATTAGATGTAACATTTGACCCCATTACCGCATTGTATTTTGCAGTATCTGGAATTGTAAAAACCTGTGGTGTGAATGATTGCAAAGACCAAAATGATATAAGATATGCTTCCATTTTCGAATTTAATAAAGCCACACTTAAGCAATATTATGGTGCTGAAGAAATAAAGTACGTTAAAAATTATGAAATTGGAAAAGGGGAGAAAATTTTATTAATTACTGATTTAGGTGAAATTGAAAGACATAAAGATTATATTGAAAATATGAAGTTACAAAATGGGGCTTTTATTTTTTTGGATTCACCTCATTCAATTGACAACCATTTATACAATAAAGATATAGGTGTTGAAACGCTTCCCAAAGCAATAAAACATTACAAGATACCATACAACTCAATAATACCTGAATGGGGTAAAGACGATACTGTTTTTAAAGATTTAGTAAATAAAGGTAAAACTGGTTATAATTTATTTGCAGATGCCGAAGCCTTAAAATTTGATTTTAAAAACCCATTAAGCTAGGACGCGGTTTACCTCGCTAAAGTGAGTTTAAGTTAAAAACGTGAACCCCAAAAACTCTATATCATGAAAAAAGCAATATTGATTTCAGCGCTAATAATCCAAAATATTTTATGTTCTGGACAAGTAACAGATTCTCAAATTGCACATTCATTACTTGGGCATCCGCATTATGAAATTTCGCACATTTTGGATTCTCTCAAAGTATGGTATCATCTGCATATTATAGCAGATGAAAATAGGGAAATAAGATGGTTATCTATTGCTGATGGTAATGGTGTAGTTAAAGTTTTTAAAATAAAACTTGACAAAGATGATAATTACAAAATGAAAGAAGTTATAATAAATTATAGGCATGATAGTAGAGAACAGGTTGAAAATTCTTTACAAATTTCAGATGCAACAGGATATCATGTAGGTTATTATAGCACAGAATTGTTTTTCAAGTATAAACCTGATAAAAAATAAGCCTCAACCTTAAGTGAGCTGTCGGAGCGCTTACATGAGTTGGATATTCTTAGTGCAAGTTTTTTTTAATACTTGTTTTCCATAGTCACCTTGTCCGACAATATAAATTTCTTGATAAAGTCGGTCTAAAGGGAAAATTAGTTTTTTGAAGCCAAAGTCTACATCGGAGCGGAATGCTAAATCTGCCGTGGTCAAGGTTTCTTGATTAATGAAGAATCTTGCTTCCCAGTCGCCTCTCTTATATCGATTGTTATTTTCATAAGAGTCGAATTTTAGAGTAAAAATATTATGATATTCTTGTTCAATATGCACGATGCCTTTTACTTCAGTCTGAATTTTACCATCTGTAAAGTTGAACGCTTCCCATTTTGTTTTTTTCAAACATTGAACAATTTCTCTAAGTCTTAGTTTGGGTTTGATGAACGGTAAAATTTTTAAAGCCTCATAAATGCTATTCGTCAATTTTTCTTTTTCTGTTTTTATATAAGTCTTATCGTAAAGATTATGTTCTGCGACTTTGTAGCCAATCGCTATTCTTAATTTTATGTCAAAGGGAAGGTCATCATGTTTTCCCTTAGCCGTGTTGTTGATGATAATAATATTGTCCCAATTAACTGTTTCAGATGCAAGTCCGAGTTCATAAAGGACGTTTGGATTTGGAGTTTTTCTTGTCTTTGCGCTCTTGTTTATGATGGATATGTCACAAATAAAAATGTCTGCTTCTCTAATCTTTTTTTCAATTGTTTGAACAATATGAACAGAGCCTAATTCATCACGCGTTGCCTCGTCAAGATGAATTTTAATTTTTTTTTCAGATTCAACTTTCTTTTTTGCTTCTCGAATAGCGTCTCTTATAAAATCTTTATTGAGTTTAGAATTTAAGTCTGATTGCCAGGAATAAAATATTATATGTTCCATAATGTTAGCAATAATAATGAATAATTTATAGCCCACCGCTGGTGCAAGCATCTTGTTTGTACCTCCTTGCAAACAAAAAAAAATCCTCCAACCCTGAAAACCCTAATTCAGACAACTATCAAACAAAAAAACCGCCCTAAAAAATCAGGGCGGGTTTTCTATTTAAACCATAATACTAAACAATCTCAATCCGTTGCAACACATAATCTTTCTTAAATCTTGTTCCTACCTTAATTTCTATGGTATCAGTCAAGTCAGCAAAGCCCCCCCTGATAGTGCAAGCATATAAAAAAATATTAGCGCAAGGGTCCCCTTGTGCTGCCTTGTCACCAAATAAAAAAAGCCCCTAAAAAAACTTTGAGAGGCTTAACACAAACACTAAATACTTTTAAGCAGTTGGAGGAGTTGGTGCATCACCATCACCTTTATTCGCACTTCTTATTTCCTCTTTTACTTACTCCAATTGTAATCACCCACTTTCACAGATTTTTTGCTTTTGCAAAACGAAGCGCCACACAACCGAACTGTCCTGTTGAGTGAAACGAAACATCTTTCTTCAAATGAAGTAACTGCTACTAATGGAGAAAGTTCCTTCACTTTGTTCAGGAGGACAGTACTCGGAAACTCCAATTATAATTATCCACCTTCATAGATTTTTTGCTTTTGTAATCCAGATAGCTATCTGGAGAAGTGCCTCACTACCGAACTTTCCTGTTGATTCCGAAGCATCGGAAGAAACATCTTTCTTCAAATGAAGTACCTGCTACTAATGGAGAAAGTTCCTTCACTTTGTTCAGGAGGACAGTACCCGGAAACTTCAATTATAATCATCCACCTTCACAGATTTTTTGCTTTTGTAAAACGAAGTGCGTCATACTGCTTTTATTTTTCTACTAAGAATTTTATAAACCAGTTAGGTGAATTTTCAGGGTCAAAAATTTCTACTTCTTTGCCTTCGGTTACTTCGGCAACTAAGCGATTGACATTTCCTGAATTGTCAAAAATATAAGCCCTGTTAGTTAATTGAACAGCCTGCTTAAGATTGTCAAGGCTTCTGTAATACCTGCTCTTAATTATTTCAGGGCTCACAGCATGCCCTTCTTGTGCAACACGAATGTTAACCCTGTTAATATTGATTTCAGGGTCTTCTGTTGCTATATAATAAAGATAAACCCGGTAGCCATTTTCTTTTGCCTTTTGTAAAAATTCTAATTTGCCTTGGTAACTAAGGACAGTCTCAAATGAAAACGAAATGTTATTGAGTAACAAGCTTTGCCTGATTAATTCAGCAATGTCAGCGGCTATGTATGAGTTTACTTTTAACCCTTGTTCAATTATTAATCTGTTCTCAGAAACACTGAAAGATTTCCAGATGCCTTTATCATTAAGTTTTACGGGAGACAACAATGAACCTTTGAAAAATTCCTGAACATTGTTAGTAGAAAGTTGAATGGAGAAATCGGTTAAATTTAAAGAATTGTTTTTGAGAAGCGCTTGTTCAATGTCGTCAGCATTTACATAAATGCCCAAAGAAATATTTTTTATCAGCTCATTGATAATTGTAGTTTTTCCTGAACCATTCGGTCCTGCAAAAACACGTAATCTTTTTTGCGACATTTTATTTCAACGTAAACTTTTGCGGAATAGGTTTGGTATTTTTTGGTATTGATTTAATAAACCTTCTTGAACCATCGGGCTTAATCTCATAAAGTGCATTTTCTTCTTCTATAATTAATGGAATTTTTGTCCTCCTTGCATTTTCATTTGCCCTATAAGAAGAAAGTATTGCTGCCCCAGCCAATGCACCTAATCCTGAGCCATTCTTATCATTAAAAATAAGTGTGCCTAGAGTTGCACCTATCAAGCCACCCACAATAACTGCCTCTAAAATTTCTCTGTCATTCTTCATGCTTCAAAGTTACTTTATTTTTTTTCAAATCTTACTTCTTCCAAATTACAACGTTGGGAAAACTTTTCTCGATTATTCACACTCCTTACCAACAAAAGCCTGAGCCTTTCATCCAAAACCTCGAACCTCAAACCTCAAACCAATTCCCCGCTCCAACCAAGCTCTCTTGAAATGCTACCGCAAGTCTCCAAACTTGTGGTTCTCGCGTCAAAGCTCTCCACCAGATAGTCCAAGCATATAAAATAATAGCGCAAGGGTCCCCTTGTGCTGCCTTGTCACCAAATAAAAAAAGCCCCGCAAAAAAACTTTGAGAGGCATTAACATAAACACTAATTACTTTTAAGCAGTTGGAGGAGTTGGTGCATCACCACCACCTTTATTCGCACTTCTTATTTTCTTCTTTTATTTACACCAATTGTAATCATCCGCCTTCACAGATTTTTTGCTATCTTAACTATTATAAACCAAAAACAAATCAAAATACATAAGTCGTGTATCCATATTTTTGTCTTTGTCAGTTAAATAAACGAAACCATTTTTTTCGTAAAACAGCAACGATTGCGCATAAGCATCCACAGTTATAAAACGTCAACCTGTGCGATTATTTGTTATAAATAATTGTTTCAGATAATCTAAAAGTGCATTGCCGTATCCCTTTCCTTTATGATTGGAACTTACACCTAACCTTGCAATCTTTATAGCTGGATAACTTTTAAATCTTTTAGAAAACGGAATGTCCTTGCCTATTTTTTTATTCCATTTGCTCTTGCTGTCGGTTTCGGCAATACTGATTTTATCATTAAGCAAACTGTAAAAAGCTACTGTTTCTTTTTCGCTTTCAATAAGGTAGGTAACGGTAAGTAAATTGTTTTGAAAGTTTTTTGAATCATTAAAAAGAAAATCATTCAAGTCATTATCACCGCAATCGAACAATTTGATTGTATGTGTTTCAGTTAGTCGGATTAACGGATAGTCCTTTAAACTCATCAGAACTTTGCAATGGAATTTAGAATTGAAAAATTCTTTTTCATCCTTGTGATTGCCTCTTTCGAAACTTTTTGTGTTTCGTTTTCCTTAATTTGCTTAAGAAATCTTGTAGCGTCTTTACCTTTTAAAACAGGAGTTTCTTTAATTGGCTTTGCCATTGTTGTTTTTATGATTAACGAATAATATGAAGCAAAAATAGAGATATTTTTTTAATTTATTTTCTTCTCGCTATCCACAAACAAAAAAGCCCCTCAAAAAAACTTTGAGAGGCTTTAACATAAACACTAAATACTTTTAAGCAGTTGGAGGAGTTGGTGCATCACCACCACCTTTATTCACACTTCTTATTTCTTCTTTTATTTACTCAAATTGTAATCACCCACTTTCACGGATTTTTTGCTTTTATAAAACCTGTCATGTTGAGTGAAACGAAACATCTTTCTTCAAATGAAGTACCTGCTACTAATGGAGAAAGTTCCTTCACTTTGTTCAGGAGGACAGTACGGGAAACTCCAATTATAATCATCCACCTTCAAGATTTTTTGCTTTTGTAAAACGAAGTGCGTCATAACCGAACTGTTATGTTGATTCCGAAGCATCGGAAGAAACCTCTTTCTTCAAATGAAGTACCTGCTACTAATGGAGAAAGTTCCTTCCCCCTGCTGGTTCAAGCGTTTCGCTTGTACCAACAAAAACCTGAACCTTCCATCCAAAACCTCAAACCTCCACCAATTCACCATAATTGGTTATTGACCCATACCCTCATTTCATTGATTTTTGCGAAGCATGTTTTCATCATCCGTGATGAAAATAAATCAACAGGAGTTTAATCTTTAAAATCAAATAACTATGCAAAATCACAACACACATTACAACAGGTCGAAAACCATTGGCACACGAAAACTTTTATTCACGCTTGCTGCATTGCTGGCATTACAGTTTTATGCAACAGCACAAACACGTTTCACACGCAGCACATTTAATGCTGCCTTTGTTCCTATTACTTTAGGAGGCGGGGCAACTTCGTCAACTGCTACAGGCGATAATGCTAACGAGGCAAGCATACCAATTGGCTTTTCGTTCGGCTATGCCGACAGCACTTTTACAACAGTTGGTTTAAATACTAACGGGTTTATCTGGTTTGATGCAGTTGCACCGGCTGTTGCTACGGGCAACACGAACATGGTAACTACCAGTACACCTAACCAGTGCATGAGTGCATGGTGGAGTAATTTAATTGATGATGCTTCGTCAGATATATTATATCAAACGCAGGGCGCATCCGGCAACCGAACTTTTACTGTTCAATTTACCAATTACCCAACCTTCATCGCCACAACGGGCAGCAACGTAAGGATGAACAACCAGATAATTCTTTATGAAACCACCAATGTGATAGAGTTCAGGTATGGCTCATTAAATATTATCGGGGCCCAGACAACCAGTGGTGGTGGAATGATTGGTTTGGAATGGGGCGCAGGTGGCGGTGGAAAATACATTGATGCAGTTACGGGTTCTTCTATTGTAAATAACCGTATGTTAAGTCCATTGGCTGATTGGCCATCATATAACTTTCGCTTTACACCCGGCATACCCACTACAATTGCAGCAGGCACTTACAACGTTGGTGTTGGTCAAACATACAATAGCTTAACTCAAGCTGTTGCTGATGTTAACCACCGGGGCATAACAGGTGCTGTTACCTTAAACCTTACCGATGCACAGTATGATACTACTGCTGCAAATGGCAGTAACATCT
>JBDTRM010000041.1:0-6510 GCA_039931675.1 Bacteroidia bacterium
CTGCTGTTAATTGCATTGAATCGAGCACGCGAAGTATTTCATGAAAGTTGCGGCCTGTTGACATCGGGTAAGTCAAAATCAATTTGATTTTTTTATCAGGGCCTACAATAAAAACAGACCGCACTGTTTGATTGTTGACTGCTGTGCGACCTTCGTAAGTGCCTTTTTCTTCAGCAGGCAACATGTCATAAAGTTTTGCTACAGCCATATCAGTATCACCAATCATCGGATAATTAACGGCAGCGCCTTGTGTTTCTTCAATATCTTTTTCCCATTTGAGGTGACTTTCTACAGGGTCAATGCTGATGCTGATAACCTTGGTGTTACGTTTCAAAAACTCTGATTCGAGTTTTGCCATGTGACCAAGTTCTGTAGTGCATACCGGTGTAAAATCTTTCGGGTGTGAAAATAAAATTGCCCAGCCGTTGCCGATCCATTCGTGGAAGTTGATAGTGCCCTGTGTTGTTTGTGCTGTGAAGTTGGGTGCTTCGTCATTAATTCTTAGACTCATAATTTTTGGAAATTAAATTGTTTAACTGATTATTGTTTTATATGCATGTAGCATAATGCATGCAATAGTAAATTCAACACCAAAATTATAAAAATAAATGTGATGAATGTGCAAGGTTAGGGATGAATGATGGGAGGTTTGGTGACGATGGAACATTGACAATAGACTATTGCTAATTAAACCTTGTTGCACCACGAGCAAGATGCTCGCGGTAGCGTATCGTGGAATAATTAAATTTGTAAATTGGCAGACAATTATTCAATACTTAAAACATTTCATCATGAAAAAAACGCTACTCATTTCTTTAATTTGTTTTACTGCTTCGCTTTCGATGGCGCAAACTGTTACATGGTGTCCGCCCGGGGCGCAATGGCATTGTGGTTATGGGGATGTGGGTCAGAGGGGTTATGTTGAACTTACTTATGTTTCAGATACAACTATTGCCGGCATAGCTTGTCATAAACTGACGGAGCATTCAAGGTTTCTTGAAGTATGGACGGGTATGATTTGGGACGAGTATATAGATAGATTTACTTACGAATCGAACGGTGTTGTTTATGGTTCGGGCGATACCTTATTTGATTTTAATGCACAGCCGGGGCAAACCTGGCACATGCCTCAATATGACATTTCTGACTATGTACAGGTTGAAGATACAGGTCATAATATCATACAGGGTTACAATCTGAAATGGTTTACCATATCCTATCATGGCGTGGGAGCGAGTGGATTTATTGATACCATATATGAAAGAATAGGATGTATCGGATTTGGTTATCCCTTTCAAATTGGCAACGGATTTAGTGACCCTACCAAGGGGTTTTTCTGCAATTATTCTGATAGTGCATTCGGTGTATGGGATACCACAGATGTTTATTGCACCGATTTGTCGTTAGGTATTGATGAGCAGGTTATCACTTCTAATGTTTTTGTTTTTCCCAATCCCATAACTACGGTTATGAATGTTGTTACAAATAACCCGGCCAATTATGAATTGAGTTTATATGATGTTACAGGCAGAATTGTTTTGCATCAACCACTCTCCAAAATTACTTCGATAAATACTGCGAACATTCCTAAAGGAATTTACATGTACGAAGTAAAAAATAAAACTGACGTAGTTAAAAAAGGGAATGTTATAAAGCAGTGAGGCTTTAGTTGCTTGCGCCAACAACAAGATGCTGTCAGCGCTAAGGGAAACCACCATTCACGATACGGTCACAAGACTCTATGGTTAATTAACCACCAGTTTTTTTCTTGCATAAAAACCGTTGCCGGTTATTTCGAGAATATAGATTCCCTGCGAAAGATTATTTTTTTCAAGCAGTAGTTCATCAGTCTTTACTTCAATATACTGCATTAAAACCTGACCGGTGATATTTCTTAAAACAACTTTTAAATTTTGTTTTGATACACGATGCAAATCAATTTTTGTGTATTGATTAAAAGGATTGGGTTCAATGCTTATCGCCTTGCCTAAATCGGTAAGTTCATTTATCCCGGTAACGGTAACATAGCCGGGGTTCGATTTTACAATATTATAAGAAGGCAATAAACTCGCCACACAGGGCGGATTAAGGTTTACACCTATTTGATAAGAGCATAATCCTGCGGGTGCATTTATGTCAGTATAAGTTTGGGTACCTGTTACTAATCCTATAGAATCTATTAAAGTTGTGATGCCCGATGGGTCGGTGCGATAAATTAGAAATGGTCCGGCAAATGAACCGGGATTCCATATTAAGCCTGAAGAGTTATTTCCAGTCGGATAAGCTATTAAATGCATGGTGGTAAATGCAGAGTTAAGGTTATTGACCTTGTCCATAAACTGCCCGCACGAATCTCTGATGCCTAATTTATATTGATAAAGTTTTGATAATGGCGAAGAAGTTGAATCCACATACTCACTTAATTGTGAAACGCTTTGAAATCCCAAGGTATCATAAGTTCCACTTGTATTCTTTCTGAATATTAAATAATCTTGGGCAGCCGTGAATATATCTTTAGGCCATATTATTTTATTTTTTTGAGATGTTGAATCGAATGTAACTATACAGATTGATTGATATAATTCAGAGAGTTGACTATTGCATAAGGGGCAAAATGATGTATCCGATTCATTTAAGCCTCCTAGCATCACACCGACATCTACCGACCACACCTCCAGATCACTCATCATTAATAGAACATACATATCACCTCTTTGATAATTAAATAAATTTAGAATCCATGAATTGGTGAATACAAATGATGCATTGTAGCATGTATCTATATTTGCATTAATTAATTTAGAACCTAAATTAATTGTATCACTAAATGGTCCATAAATAACTATACTCATTGAGGGGTTTCCTCCTCCAAAATTGATTCCACCAAAATTGAGTGAAAAAGTTTCTGATTCACAAGCGCCCATTAAAAACCAGCATGGTTGAGAGGTTTGAGTTGCGCAACCTGTTTGAATACCCGGTGGGAGAACACTATTCGAATCAGTCATTATAATAGAGGAAGAAGAAAATGCATATCGCTTCGCAGTCTGATAAGTATATTGCCCCTGTACAAAAGATGTTTGAATAAAAAATGCAGCAACAACAATTAAAGTTTGTAAGATTGCTTTCATGATGTTTTTGGTTTTAAATGTTTAATCAAAGGTATTATTTTTTGACAGGCACATTCCATGGTTAATGGTCACCTTCATAAACCCTTTTCAAAATCTCAATATCACCCATCAACTTATTCACTTGCGTGGAATCGGTTCCATCATACAAACCGCGGATATGTTTGTTCTTATCCACAAGCGCAAAAAATTGTGAGTGCACAAAATCTTCTGCACCGCCATCGCCAACTGTTGCAGTAATTAAATAACTGTAACGGGCTAAATCGTAAATCTGTTTTTTATCTCCCGTAAGGAAATACCAATGCCCGGGCTGCGCGCCATGCCTGGCAGCATAAGCAGCCATAACAGGAACAGAATCACCTTCGGGGTCAACCGTATGCGATACAAATGCAATGGTATTATCGGTTTTATATTTTTCATAAACGCGCTGCATTTGTGTACTCATAACCGGGCATATACCGGTGCAGGTAGTGAAGAAAAAATCGGTCACATACATTTTACCTTCCAAGTTTTTTTGTGTGATGATTGCACCTGTTTGATCTGTTAATGAAAAATCACTTACCGTATGAAGGATGGTGTCCACTTTAGTTTTTCCATCTACAACTGTTGTATCAAAAACTGCATCACCGATAACGGGCAGCGGGTCGTTTACGGGACCTGATGGACGACAGCCCCCTAACCCCCAAAGTGGGAATGAGAAAATCATAATTGAGGCTATTTTTTGTAAAGTAATATCCGACATGCTTGTGGTTGGTGTTTTTTTCACCAACCACCCGCGGCAATGGTTGGTGAAAAAAACACCAACCATACGCAGTGTGTGAGATAATTGATTGCAGATGATTTTCATTTTATGATTTCAATTGATTAGCGAACAAAATAATTATGGACAAAGTTCAAAATAAAACCGCTGTTGCGAAATTACAGCAACAGCGGTTAATCAATTATGATTATAAATTTATTCAGTTACAGGAACTGCCAAATCAATTTCACCACTTTCCTGGCTGAAACTGTAAGGTATTCCACCGGTCACACGTTGACTGATTGAAGTGTCATAACCTGTGCAGTAAATATAATAATCACCGCACTTTAAATTTTCAATGTGTACATGATCTTCACCGGAGTCACCAACAAATATGGCATCATACTTAGAAACATCGGCTCCCGGAAAGTCCTGTGTGTCAAATTTTACATAGGCCGTATCAGGATAATTTCCCTGGTTATAAATTGTTTTGCCATGGTGCTGAGGAAGCGCAACTATGGTAACATTACCTCCTGTTCCTGCTTTGCAATCGTTTTTCTTTTTACAACTTGTAAATGATAATGCTATTATTGTGGTGAGCACCACTGTTGAATAATTCATGATTTTGTTTTTCATATTTTTTATGTGTTTAATTTTTTGAATTTGATTTTTTGAATAAATATTTTGGTTGTTTAAAATTGTAAATAACTCCCAAGCTGATTCTGCCTGAGTTTTTCATTGCATTAGTTTCCTGCTTTTCATAAACAGGTAATTCAGCCGAAAGATTTAATTCTAAGTTTTTATAAAATAAATCTAAAGCCGGTCCGAGCATCATTACATTCATTGCGCTTCCGCTGATATATTCATTGTAAACGAATAAACCTTCAGAGTATTCGTAATAAGCATTTACTTTCGGAATAATGAAACACCTTTCATGCAAGAAAGGTATTTTGTAAAACAAACTTGCATTACCTGTTGTGCTGTTTTCAATATGCTCATGCAGCGAGTTGGTACCATTCATTTTATAAGTTCCATTTACGCTCAATCCGAATTTTCTGATTCCTAAAAGATAAGTTGCATAAACGAAACCATCACTAGTACCTGTGCCCGGCTGTATTAAAGCATCTGCTCTTGCATCATTTGAAGTTTCATTAAAACTTCCCGATGGCAACTTTATTCCGGCACCTATAATCAAACGCTGTTGCACATTGTCAACTTCAATTTTTCTGATCAGGTGATAACCTGCAAACAGATTAACATCACCGATGCCTGAAACTTTTTGCACCACATCACTCATTGATTGACTATTGAAACGATATGGAATAACGGCATTTAATTCAATGCGCTGATGAAGAAAATATTTTGCACGAAGTTCAGCAGTGCGATAAATTTCATAGTCAGAATTCGAATAAGCGGGCACGCTTCCATCATGATGATTAACTGTGTTGCTTTGATTTGCATTGCGCAAGTGACCATCAGGAAATAAATCACCCGATGTGCTGGTGCTATTGTATCCGTTAAATGCACGATAGTGATAATACATTCCGATTGAACTGTGATTGTCGTAAGGCGTAATGCCCATATAGCAACCACATAAATCGCACGAATATAATTTCAGTGAAACTGAAATGATGAAAACGATTATTAAGATTCGTCTTTTCATTAAATGACAATTCAGATAATTAATAAAGTGAGAAACTCCGAACAGGATTAAGATTTATGTTTTCACAGAAGCCTAAACTGAAACTCAGAATGGATGAAAATGTTATTGCCGGTAAAAGTGAATCAGCAGCCAGGTGGATGAAAAACAGGCTGAACAGTTTGCGATGGCAAAGCTGAATTGTAAAAAGTAGTCACAATACTAAGCAATGGCGAATCGAAAAATCTAAATTGTTTTAATTCATTACAAAAGCATGATTCAAAGGTTTCTTTAGGGTTAGCTGGCGCTGAAGTTTGATTCTTATCTTCCTCATTCAAATGCTTTTTCAATTGACAATGACCATTGCAATGCATCATGGGTTTGTCTTTATTCACGCAAAGTTTTTCAGCAATGTATTTTTGATTTATCTCAAAACCAGCAATAATAAAGGCATTGCTGAATACCTGGAAGATGATTCCGAAAAGCAATGCAATGGAGATGATTTTTTTCAATTGTATAATTAATGCTGCAAAACTATTGAACTAATTGTAAGTATTGCAAACTTATTGTAAAGTTTCAGCTTGCAAATAAAACAGAATGTCAGGATTAATTACATGATAAATATCACACAGGTAAATTTTGCATTATTTAATGTTTGAACCGATTTATTTCAGAGTTTTGGACAATTAAAATTTTGAATCATCAAAGCTGTTCCCATTTCCGATTTAACGACTAAATATTGCGCCTCTGATTTTTATACCTAATTTTACCCGATTTTTTAAACATTGATAAGTCTTTAATTGTTATAAATAAAAGCAGATTATGTTATTAAGTGTTCCTTCTGACTATTTACCAATTGCAATGATGTTTGCAGTCGCAACGGGTTTTGTACTTACCACAATTATTGCTACCCACTTTCTTGGACCAAATAGAAAATCTGTAAAAAAGTTAGAAACGTTCGAGTGTGGAATTGAACCGCAGGGTAATGCACGCATTCCGTTTTCAAT
>JBDTRM010000042.1:0-1872 GCA_039931675.1 Bacteroidia bacterium
CAACTTAAACTTTAATCAAAACTCACACCCTTCCACCTAAACCAAGTTCAACAATTTTTTGAAGCGTAGAAAAGCGAACTGTTTTGTTAGGGTGCGTCATGCTGAACTCGTTTCAGCATCTGCCTTGCCGCGTTGCAATCGTTCGCCTTTCGCTGTATCAGATGCTGAAACGAGTTCAGCATGACGGACATCTTTCCACACCCTTCCACCTAAACCAAGTTCAACAATTTTTTGAAGTGTAGAAAAACGAACTTCTTTGTTAGGGTGCGTCATGCTGACTTAGTACCCGTCATTGCGAGGCACGAAACAATCTGTCAATGAATTAGTAGTTTCCCATTTGTGCAGTTGTACACTTCAAGAGATTGCTTCGTTCCTCGCAATGACGAATCTCCATTGGCATAATGCGCAACTACGCAACCGCTTTTTTCTTAACCGTTTTACCAGTTAGTTTTCGTTTAGAGTTTTTAGATTTCAATTCATTCATTAGTTTTCTGAAATCGCGCAGTTCTTCTTCAGTCCATGGTTTCGATTCAACCGTGAAGTCAACATTTTTTGGTTCTCTTATCAGTCCCATTTTATTTATGATTTAAAGTATTGAGAAATTAATCGCATAGCGGCATTTGTTTCTATAAACATTCTAAGCCCGCGAAAGTGAGTTGCGAAAAGTGTTTCTTTATAATGCTTGATTAATGCGCTTTTTGCATCAAAGGCAAGGAAGCCCTGATAACCCTTGTCAACAGCAACCTTACAGGCATAAGCAACAAGATTTCCAGGAACGCCAAGATAAATTTTGTCCCTGCCTTTATTGAATTTCGAACTCTCAATCAGGTGCATAAAAATGTGGTCTTGTTTATCTTCCACACTTAAAAGTCCCTGAATAATTGTTGGGTTGTTTACGGTTGTCAATTTGTAAACTTCTTTGGTGTTATCTCTCATCTCTTTTACCCAGTCAAATTGCCAATGAGATTTTTTAATTTGGCTTGTATCCTTAGCAGACATTCGCACCACCGCTGTGTCAAAAACCTCGCCTGTTGCAATGTTTTCAATGGAGTTCGTGAGCTTGTCAATAACAAAGTCAAGAGGTTTTGGTCTTGATTTTTTCATGCTTCGAAGATACCAAATAAATGTAAGGAGTTAAACCTCAATCAAAAGTCACACCCTTCCACCAAAACCAAGTTCAACAATTTTTTGAAGTATAGAAAAACGAACTTCTTTGTTATTCAATAGAGTTCAATCACTCCATAATCTTCAGACTTTGATAATGCTTCAATCTCATTTTTATGCTGAATGAGTTTTTGCTCAATAAAATTATTAGTCTGATTACCCATTCGTAACATAACAATTTTTGGAGGGAACCCTTTCAAACTCACCAAATCAAAAAAGTCATCATAATTGGTAATAATGATACATTTATTTTGATGGGCATAATCCCAAATTTCAATGTCTTTTGCAGGAACTGATAAACCAATGCTATCAGCATGAAAGCAATCTTCAAAATGCAATTTCAATTTTACAATAAGCCTCCACGAAATATTGGCATCCAATAAAAGTTTCATTTACGCTGCAATAATTTTAATCATTGATTCGCGGTTAGCAGCAAATGATAAGGCTGCAAAAATATCACCCTGGTTAAGGGCAGGATAATCACTCAAAATATCGGCATTAGTCATGCCTGATGCAAGCCATTGCAAAATGTCTGATACAGCAATTCGTGTTCCCTTGATGCAAGGTTTACCAAATCGTACTTCGGGATTGATAGTGATGTGAGATGAAAGTTCCTTCATGCTGTAAATTTAATAAATATTTGCTAACGACTTAAACTTCAATCAAAACTCACACCCTTCCACCAAAACCAAGTTCAACAATTTTTTG
>JBDTRM010000043.1:0-1676 GCA_039931675.1 Bacteroidia bacterium
ATAAATTACCCCAGTTGCCCTGCCTGTCAATGAGTAAATCTTTTGAAGCTACCTGCACTAATGCATCACCAATACTTGCATCGCCATGCGGATGGTACTTCATGGTATGGCCGATAATGTTTGCAACTTTATTATAGCGGCCATCTTCCAGTTCCCACATTGAATGTAAAATTCTGCGCTGCACAGGTTTGAGGCCATCCTCAACCATCGGTACAGCACGCTCTAAAATTACATAAGATGCATAGTCCAGAAACCAGTTTTGGTACATGGCATCTATGTGCGTTATTTTTTGATTTTGTTCCATTATCCGGATTTGCGATTTAAGATTTACGAGGTACGATTTCCATTCGTACCAATTTTCTTTTCTAAGAAACCAAAGGTCAAAATTATCCAAAAACAAATCTATAAGACTGAATGTTTAAAGGAGTTATAAAGATATTTTTAAATGATGAATGTTAATAAGTTAATATTTTTACAACCTTTGAATAGTTTAATAAACATCAAAACATTTAAAAAAGCAGCATCGTAAAAACCCAGGTAAATGAAATTTCTTCAGTTAATACTACTTATTTTGTTAATAATTGCTCAGGGTCTGAGACATCCTGCCAAAGGGCAAAACAAGATTACGGTTACAATAACCAACATTCGCAATAATAATGGTCATATCCTTATAAGTTTATTCAATCATGAAAAAGGCTGGCCTGAAGATGAAGCCAATACTTTAATAAAGACAGAGTTTCCCATCCAAAATGGCAAAGCTTTTATAGTTTTTAATAACATGCCAAAAGGGGTTTATGCAGTTGCAATTATGCATGATGAAAATGACAATTATAAAATGGATTACAATTTTTTTAGACTGCCAAAGGAAGGTTATGGTTTTTCAAATGATGTTATGGGAACATTCGGCCCGCCAGGTTTTAAGGAAGCATCTTTTAAACATGAACTCGCAACAGAGGTCAAAATAAAAATCCGCTATTGAAAAGTTTGTTGGATTTCTTTTCGGTTATCCATTATTCATCTTCAAAATCACTGTTGATATAACTTGCTTCTTCGGTTTTACTTGATGCAGCAACAAGATTATTTATTGCTTCAATTTCAGATGCGGTCAAATAACGCCACATACCAATTTCAAGTTTATCTAAAGTAATATTCATTATCCGCACACGCCTTAGCTTCTCCACTTTATATCCTAACGCATCACACATACGTCTTATTTGGCGGTTCAGCCCCTGGGTTAATATTATTCTGAAACCAAATTGTCCTTGTTGTTCAACAAAACATTTTTGAGTAACTGTTTCTAATATTTTAACTCCATTTGCCATTAAAGAAATAAACTCTCTGCTTACAGGCTTGCTGACTACCACCCAATATTCCTTCTCGTGATTATTACCTGCACGTAAAATTTTATTCACAATGTCTCCATCATTTGTTAAAAAAATTAGTCCTTCAGATGGTTTGTCTAAACGACCTATCGGAAAAATGCGTTTCGGATATTTTAAAAAATCAATGATATTATTCTTTTCCTTAACATCTGTAGTGCACGTAATTCCCACCGGTTTATTGAAGGCAATATAAACAGGTTTCTCTTTTGAATTTAAAAGTTTACCATCAATGCTGATTTCATCTGCTAATGAAACCTTGGTTCCTAATTCAGGAATTTTTCCATTAACTATTAC
>JBDTRM010000044.1:0-72496 GCA_039931675.1 Bacteroidia bacterium
GCATCCGTTGGCAGCATCCAGTTCTGATATAGCTTGCTGAAAGCCTCCGCTCGAGAAGGTACCGCAAATATTTTTGGTATAAGGTGTTGCCTGCCATTCTACGCCTACTGCATGCCATGCATCACCAACAGAAATAATTTCCTGTGAGCATTGTCCGTATAAATCCCATGCAGCATGCAACATTGCAGCTCTTGCATCAATGTATTGCGATGATGAGTTCATATATACAGTCAATGCACGGTAAGCAATCAGACGCGCTTTAAATCTTGTAATGCCTGTTACATTATAAGTCCATCCATAATCATTGGTACCGCTGCCTCCTTCTGAAAGCAAATAGAAGAAATGATTTTGAACCGAACTATTGTGATGCACACCTCCATTATCAGTGCTTCCTGAATACCAGCCGGTACCGAGATAAGTGTCAGGCATTGATCCGGCATAAGAGTCGGAATAGGAAGGAGGATTGATAAAGCTCCTGATGGCACCTCTGTCAGCACCTACTAAGTAGTCGCAGTTTCCTTCCGACCAGCTTTCAACCATCTCACCGAATATATCGCTGAATGATTCGTTTAAAGCTCCTGATTCATAACTGTAAACCAATCCTGCAGATGCCTGTGTAACCCCGTGCGTAAACTCATGACCCATAATGTCATTGGTGTTCCAGTCATCAGTTGCAGCAGAAGTATTTCCTGCATAAAAAATAGTGGAGTTGCCTGTGCATCCCCAACAAGCATTGTTGCTTCCTGCGTAAGCATTGTTGTATGCAATCATGTCACCCGATGAACCATTCCAGCTTGCACGGCCATGCTCGCCTGAGTAATAATTGTAAGTCATCAAAGCTCCCCATTGTGCCTGCACGGCTGATTGATTCGTCCATACATTATCTGCATCAGAATACAAGTTATTTGCAGCACCACCACCATTACAATTGTAAACATAAATGTCAGTTGATTGGCAATCGTTATGCGACACATAAGATGAACCGTTCCATGCAGTGCTGAAGGTAACAGAGCCATTGAATGCTGATGTTCCTGAACCACTGTAGCAGTTCATTGCAATATCAGAGTGATTGATAACCTGCCCTGTAAGCGCATCAACAAAAACTGTTTTTGCTGTTACATCTTTATCATCGGTATAGATTTTAAAGTTCCATGTAAGCTTGTAATCTGAAGCTCTGAACGTTGGTTCAATGCTTGCAGGCGCATAAACTAATTCGCCTTTCGGATAGTAAGTTGCAGCTGCGTTCTTGTCCTGGCGTTTCAATTCATTTTCCATTTCGATGTTTTGCCACAAATACTTTTTTGCATTCATAAACTGCAGAGCATTGCTTAATGCCTGTTGTTCAGTAAGCGTTGGAGCACTGCCAGGATTTAATCCTGTTATAATTCTACCGTTAGCTGATTTTACAAAACCATCAGGTTGTTGGTGAACAAAATATTCACCGAACATCACTTTGAGATTTTTATAATACTGCTGGTAACGGTAATGATTAAAACCTAAATTATCAGTTTCTGTTTTACTTACTATCATCTTATCATCAGCAGATAATTGAAACTCATCTTTTAAATCCGTAAAGATTGTTTCGGGATTAATTGCAGTACCCTCTCTGAAATCAATCCAGTTAGGAGTGCTTTGCGGCAACGCAAACTTTTCTAATTTAGGATTGAGCGGAGGTGCAGCCTGTTGCGCCATAGCTGTGCTGCCTGTTAACATTGCGAGCAACATTATTGACAAGGCACTGAGCGCAAAATATTTTAGTTGAATGATTTTTCTTTTCATAGCAAATCTGTTTTTAAATTGTTTAACATTAGTGTGAAAAGAAAATTACTTGTTCTCTAATTTTTCTATACGAGCTTTTAGTTCTTTGTTTTCTTTATTGAGTTGAATCAGGTACAAAGTAAGTTCTTCAACTTTTTCGATTGTTTTAGTTTGCATTTCGCCAAGCATGATACCGTTGTCTTCCACATCACAAGCCGAAGGAATTCCGGGTAAATGTTTTTCAGTAGTAACGTGTTCTTCCAAATCTTCAAGCGGCATTAGCTTATGTTCTTTGCTGAATACATAGTCAGGCCATGAAGCTTGCAATTCAACACGCACTTCTGTTGCGATTAATTTTCCATTGATAGCAGCTACATAACCTGTTGCACCTTGCGTTCCGCCAACACGCAATTCGCTTGCATAAGTTTTTACAGGAAAATATCCGCCCCAGTTATCAGCGCCTCCGTAAGCATAACCATATACGCCATATCTTGTTCCCACTGATGATGAACCTCCGGCATAACCATATACTCCAAATGCACCACCGGTATAAGTTGAAGCATCGGCATAACCATATACGCCCATGTAACCACCTGTAGCCTGCAAGCCAAAACCATAGCCCGGATTGGTAACACTGCTAACCTGTATTCCCCTGATATCAACATTTATTCCTGTTGTTGCATTATTAACATTTACTACGGGTTCGCTTGAACTTACACCTGCTACATCAAGCCTGTTAGCTGCAGGAGTTACTGTACCCAAACCTACCTTGCCGGTATTGTCCACTACAAAATTGTAGCCGCCATTGTAAAGCCTGAACTGGCTGCTTGCTTCATCATATTCATGCCAGATGGTGCTGCCACCTGCACAGTTATATCCATAAAAAGGTTTGCGTCCGCTTGTGCCATCCATAGTTACATACATACCTCCAAAACCAGTGGTAGCCGGTGCTTTAACAATAAAATTTCCTGCACCAACTCCTGTTGTTGTATTAATCCCCACAAAAGTTCCGGTTGAGTATAAGTTGCTGGTTACAAGTGCAGAGCCATTCCATTTCGGTACGTAACTCGTTGTATTAGCGCCCACTTGCGGATCAGTTTCAGCAGTAAGATAACCTGCTGTTGCATGATTGCCCCAACCGAATGCAGTGTTCCAGTTATTAGAATTGCCGCCATTTGCAATTACAGTTCCGCTTGCTTTGATGTTACCTGTCACATCTAATTTTTGCGCTGGCGCTGAATTACCGATGCCGATATTACCATTGTTGCTGATAAACATGCGGGTAACATTCTTAGTTCGCATGTCAATGTTTTGCGTTGATGCAGGATCTTTAAAGCCGAAGATTCCTCCCCCTGCTGCTCCGGTGTTGCCGCCTCTTAAATAGGCTCCCGATTGTGCATTTGCACTGTTTGCGATAAACAGCCCCGCCATCAGCGATGCTGTTAAAATGTAGTTTCTTACTTTCATTTTGATTTTGTTTTTGATTAAAATGTTAAAAATTAATGATTAAAAATGTTTATTGAAATTGTACGTACAATCTGATTTTTGATTTGCAGACATAGCTTCGCCAATAGCAGATGAACCTGTTGCTGTGCTGGAAATAAATTTTAATAAGAAAAATAAATTGAAGGAGATGCCGGTTAGAATAAAGGCAAATCAGTCGTAATTGTTTTAAGTATAATTATTGGTTAGTGATTGAGTGAATAGAATTTTTTGAACGCTCAAATATATACTCAAAAATATCCGAAATGCAAATTTTTTTTAAAATAATTTTCAGATTGAATGATGAAGCACTGAAAAACAGGCAGTTAACTTTTGCGATTTTTCAACCAAAAACTGTAATCATCTTATTACGGAACCATATTTTTAAAATCAGTTTCCACATCAAAATTTTGAAAAGCGAACTCCAGAAACTTTACAAATTGTTTAATGGATTGTAATTTTATCATTTTAGGATGCGACACAAAATGCATGTAATAATTTTGCTTAAAGAAATTTTTATAAGCGGGGAGATAAGTGGCAGTCATCAAATCAATTGATAAATAGAAATGCCCCGAACCCGATGCAGGAAAACCTTTTTCCGATTTAGGATTTATATTCAGCTTTCTTGCAGGCGCTTGTCCCTGGCCATTATACTTGTTGTTTTCAATTTTAGCCAATCGCATAATTTTTGAAACTACACGGTTTTTTGTTTGAAGAGCATCATCTAATTCAATAGTTGAATTTACAAATTGAGTGAATCTGCCTTTGAAACTTTCGACACATACATCATCATCAAAATGATAAATAAGTTTATCGGGCCGGTTAGAGAAATCAAAATACTGTGCTTCGGTAAACTGGTAAGCACGATCTAAAACACTGAACTCATATTTAAAATCGTGTTTTATAAAATGCGGTTTAAAATCGCTGAACGGTTGCACCGACCATCCACCGGCCCTGAATGAATCAATAACGTAACCGGGTTGCACCGGCTCAATAATTTCTTTGAGTACCTGCACCGAATTATCAAAAATATATGCACGCTCGGTCTCGCTGATATTGTGAAAACGATAATGTTTTGCATTTTCAGCATCCCATTGATTGGTTTGCTCATTGTAAACTGCATCTAACCAATGCGGGTGTATGTGGGGATAAACATAATGTCCTTCACTGATCATTTGTTGAATCTGTGTAGCAATGGCTTTATAATCGTTGCGGCAGGCTTCACTTTTTAAAGCTTGTTCTTTCAGCCTGATGAGGTAAGTTGTATCAACAAAAAAAATGGCTTTTACACGATAGGGGCGTAAGGCTTTCAAAATAATACCTGTTGTGTTGAGCATGCAATCCTCTATACTGCCGCTTCGCTTGCCAAGAAATAATTCGTAATCGAAGGTGAGCAATAAATCTTTCTTTTCTTTTTCATGAAATGCACGGTTACCTTTTTTTCGGTTATCAAGCACTTCCTCATAAATGCGGATGAGCTTTGCAGTAATGCTTTTCTCTGAAAAATTTATTCTGCAATCGTCAGATATTTTCTTCTGGTCGTACGAAGAATAATTTAACATCACCAATTCCATTGCATCGGCTAAATCGGCAGCATCAAAGCTTGTAGTAATAATCCCATTGCTGTCATTTATAATATCACGCGGACCTTTGCTGTCTGTGCTTACAACAGGCCGGCCACTGGCAAGGCTTTCGATGAGAACAATGCCGAATGTTTCAAATATGCTTGGCAATACAAATGCATGACAGTTGTCAATTTGTTCTTTTACCTGCTGGCGACTAAGCTGACCTAAAAATTCAACATGCTTATCTAATTGCTGTTGCTCTACATACATGCGTAAGTCATCTTCCTCGGGTCCGTAACCCCCCACTTTCAATTTTATATGATGTTTGCGCTGCAACAAAATTTTTAATGCATCAAAAAGCAGCTTGTGATTTTTTCGCTTTTTTAAAAAGGAGTTGGTCAGAAAAATAAAATCTTCACCCGGGACGAATAATTTAGATTTGAAGGATTCGAAAAATAAATAGCTCACCATGTTGTGCACCACCTCGAAATAATCAGGATGCAACCTTAATGCATCCACCAGGATATCTTTAAAAATGCGGCTTACTACAATTGACTTATCTGCAGAACGAAAAATTTCACGCGTTATCTTAAAATCATAAGGATGCTTAATACTGTCTGAAACAATTGTGGTAAGATGTTCTGTGATGATATGCGGGAGGTTATATTTTTTTGCAATGTGATGTGCGGCAATTCCTCCGTGATTGGCAGAATGTGAATGAATAATATTTGGCATTCCGAAACGCTTCACATAATCTTTAAAAATTTTTTCTGAACCCCTGCCATGCATCCGGTAATTGCCTTTGCGATAGAAAGGAAAAATCGTCTGGATATTTTTTGAATACGTGGCTAATCCCTTGTCATCAACAAAGTATGGCAACTTTGTCTTATAACCAAACATTGCCGAAGGTGGCTGGAAATCAGGAAAAATAATTCCTACCTGGTGTCCTTCTCCCTGCAAGGCACGTGCCTGCTCTTCAAAAAAACTTCCTAATAACGGGTCGTCTGATGATTTGTACCAGGATGTGAGGAGGAGGATATGCATATTGAAATTAAAGTGTTTTATTGAAGATTCAGGAAAGTGCAGTTTTTAATACTTCTAAGATGCGATCAGTTGACTTTCCATCCCACAAAGGAGGAACTGATCCTTTTTTATAAGTGCCATCTATAATACTTTTTATTTTTTGTTCAACAGTGTCAATATCAAACGGCACTAACTCATTGCTTCCTATGGTAACAGTTGAAGGTCTTTCTGTGTTTGCCCGCAGGGTAAGGCATGGCACCTTCCTGAAAGTCGTTTCTTCCTGTATGCCTCCGCTATCAGTTATCACAAATAAACAATCGGATGTTAATTTTTGAAATGCAAAATAATCGAGCGGGTCGGTAAGTATCAACCTATGTCCTGTGCTGTTTACTAATCCATTCACCGTATCCATCATTCCAAATTCAGATAACCTGGCCAATGTACGTGGATGTATAGGAAATACTAAGGAGTGTGATTGAGTTATACTTTTGATAATGGCAACTAACTTTCTCAATCCTTCTTTAAAGTCAACCGTTGCCGGACGATGCATGGTCATCAGCACATATTGCTTTGGCTTAAGATTGTATTGTGCAAGCACAGGTTCCTGCTGTATCTTTTCATCGAAAGCTACCAATGTATCTATCATTGTATTTCCGACAAAGTGAATTTGCGATTTTGATTTGCCTTCATTAATTAAATTATCAAGCCCGCTTTGCTCTGTAACAAAAAACAAATCGGTAATTTCATCTGTAAGAATACGGTTAAATTCTTCGGGCATGGTGCGGTCATAGCTGCGCAGGCCGCTTTCAACATGTGCAATTTTAACGTTGCATTTATTTGCAGTAAGTGCTGCCGCAAAAGTGCTGTTTACATCACCCACCACAATCATCAAATCAGGTTTAAACTCATGCAATGTTTTTTCAATGCGCAACATAATTTCTGCCATTTGCGAATTGGCGCTTGCAGGCGGAATATTCAGAAAGTAATCTGGTATGAGTTCAAATTGACGAAAAAAAACATCGGCCATTTTATCATCATAATGCTGACCGGTGTGAACAAGCTTAATGTCAAATGGTGAACCCATTTGCTGATTAACTTTTTTAAATTGTGTTACCTTGATAAAATTGGGGCGGGTGCCTACAACGATAAGGATTCGTTTCATAAAAAAAGTTTAGCGAAGATTATTAAATCGGGGGGAACTAACTATTATTTGAAAATGAAAAGCCAAATATAGGATAACGTTTTAAAAGGGAAATTTTTGCTCACTAAATATTGAACTACTGTTATTAAGAGTTTCATTACGTGTACGAAATAAAAAAAATATAAACCACATAGGCAGATGGAACACATAGGATTTTCTATGTTTTCTATCTGCCCCCCGCTCCCTCAGAGTATGCAGTGACGCTACCGCAATGCGTCCACGTGTGAGTGCGACTATGCCACGATTCAAAATATTTATCTTACTATTGAGAAAATAAGCTTTAATCATAATGAGCCGAAACTATAAATTTAAAAATCCCGAAGGAATGTATTTCGTTAGTTTTGCAACAGTCCATTGGATAGATGTTTTTGTAAGAAAAAACTATTTCGATAGCATTGTTAAAAACCTGAATCACTGCGTTGATAAAAAAGGGATGGAAATTTATGCATGGTGCATTATGCCCAGTCATATTCATTTGGTTTTTAAATCAACCATTCAAAACCCCGAAGATTTGCTTCGCGATTTCAAATCATTTAGTTCAAAAGAAATGGTTAAGCTTATTGAAAATAATATACAGGAAAGCAGGCGCGAATGGATGTTGAATGCTTTTGCCAAAGCCGGAAAGAAAAATTCCAATAATACACACAATCAGTTCTGGCAACAGCACAATAAACCTATTGAGTTGTGGAGCAATGAAGTTATAGACCAAAAGATAAACTACATTCATCATAATCCTGTTGAAGCAGGTTTTGTTGAAAATGAATGGGAATATTTATATAGCAGTGCAAGAGATTATGCCGGCAATAAGGGATTGGTAAAAATATTAATGGTATAGATGCTGTGTGTTGCGCACTCACAAGCGTGGACGCATTGCGGTAGCGTCACAGCATAAAGTTACAGTTGAAATCAAAAAGAAAATGAATCAATGGACATCAGACAAAAAAGGGTTGCTTGTTGGGAGCGGGGTAGGTACAGGAACAGCTTCTGCCGTTTTGAGCCTGGATGGCGTTCCGCTTTCTGCAACAAGTTATTTATGGACAGGAGGACAAACTACTCAGACGGCTACAGGATTAGTAGCGGCTGCTTATACTATTGGAGTAACTTATCTTTACTCGTCAGGTTCAACTGTACAATGCAGTGTAAGCGGAGGAGCCACTGTGACTGAACCTGCTAATACACTGAGCGTTTCAATCAGCAAGACTTTAATCGGCTCTTGCGCAGGAGGCGAGTTGTGCGCCTCGGCCACAGGCACCCTGGTAAATAATTACGCATGGTCATCAGGCGAAACCATTGCCTGCATAAACCCCGCAGCACCAGCCGACTATACAGTAACTGTTACTGATGTGAATGGATGCACGGCTTCGACAAGCTATGATTTTAATGGAATGGATCCGGCCTGCTGCGGCAATTATGAATATAACTTTGATAACATACCGGATAATACTCTTGGTTCTTACAACATATCAAGTACTGTAACCATTTCACCTGCAAACATTAATGTTAATGATAATATAAGCATAACAAGCGGGGCAACACTAACTCTGACAGGCTGTTCACTCGCTATAGCGCCATATATTCAAATTTATGTGTGTGAAACCTGTACATTGACTATTGAAGATAGTTATCTAAGTAGCTGCACGGGCATGTGGACCGGGATAGTTAACGATGGGGTGGTAAATATTACCAACTCTGAAACAGACGATGCAATCTTTATGCTTACGTGCGACCGGAGCGTGGCGCCCGGTTGTGAATTTACTATTACAAACAGTACCTTTGACCGCAACTATAATAATATTATGATGGCGAATGGTGATTTTTCGGGAAGCAGTTGCACAGGCTCGGTATTTCAATGTACCAGTTATCTTAAAGACGTGAATCTGGGATGGCAGTTGCGTACGAATCGTCATTTTGATCTCACCAATGTAACCGGTTTTGATCTTGATGGCACCTCCGCTCTGAATAATATTAAAGATGCTGATTTCGGTATTTATGGTGACAACAGTTCTTTTACCTGTGAGAACAATTACTTTTACCATATTGATTTTTTGTCGGGCGGGAGTTCGGCTGTCATTAGTTGTGTGAATGCAGCCAGCCTTCAAACTTTTTCTGCTACAGAAAATCATGTTGAAAATTGCAACTATGGAATGATTATAGAGTCAGATTATGATTGCATTATTGACAACAATAAATTTACATCAACAGGCATGGCCGCTCTGGTTGCAACTGTAAATGCCGACAACCTGGGCATCACTTACAATTCATTTGCCAATTGCATTTATGGTGTGGAGTTATACCAGGTAAGCGAAAGCACATCGTGTGATATAAGCTATAACACTTTTAAGGGCGAGTTTAATGCATTAGGTGTGCCTTACAACATTGCCGCCATCAGCATTTACCAGAGTGACGAAAATACTTTGCCTTTATTGATTAGCCGTAATAACATTAAAAATTATCAGTGGAGCATTTATGCTGTTAACGTGCACAGCAGCGCTGATGTAGGATACGGTGCTTTTATCAGCTATAATACGATAAGCTATACGTTTGATAAAGACCATTTAGGTAACAATAATTATTATGGGATAACAGCAGAGTCATGTGATAATTTTAGCATTGATAACAATACCATTGACTGGGTTACCGGGCCTGCCGACCCCTATCATTGGAGTGCAAGCAACACTACCGGGAGTCATGAAAACTTGTGGGGCATTGTTACAGAAGGAACTACCAACACAGCAATACATGCCAATATTTTTAACCGGAATGGCACAGCTATTTATTTGCTGGGTAGTTGCATCAACAATTATTTAACCTGCAATGAGATGACAAAATCATACCCCGGTGTTTTTGCTGAGAGTGTAACCAGCATTCCTCCGCAGGGAACCACCAGCATCTCGTATAAAAACCGCTGGTACGGTGATTTCTCTCCAACAGGTTATTTTAAAGTGGATGGGGATAATACAAGCCCATTTAACTGGTATTATTCGGGTACTTATTCTGCGGCTAATGATGAATGTCCAAAGCCTGAAAACACAGCCGTAATATATGCCATTCAAACGACCGGTATAAGTCAAGCCGGACTTTGCGATGATATACAGGAATTCAGAGTTGATTCCACTTACCAGGATGAGCTGCTTAGCAAAATAGCAAATGACACTGCGCAATATGCTTATGATGCAGATGAAAACCGCTATACAAATGCTGAAAAAGGATTTAAAATGATGAAGGAGAATGAGGCATTAATTAACACAGCAGCTAAAGAGCAATTTGTACAGCAAACCGAACAGGAGAATATGGGACTGCTGGCGGCAGTAAACGACAGCATAAGTGCAGGCGACTTGAGCAGCGCTGAAACTATTAACGATGCCGTGGTGGATACTAACCTGATAGAAAGCAATAAGCGGGCAGTAAACAGCATAGTGATTACAGGATTGCAAAACGGTGTGGTAACGCTTGCGGGTAGCGACAGTGCAACATTATTAAATATTGCAACGCAAGACCCGGTAACAGGCGGTGAGGCAGTTTACCGGGCTAGGGCTATGCTCAGGTTGCGAATAGTTGACCAACGTATAGGTTCGCAAGCACGTAAGTCATCTCCTGGTAAGGAAGAAACAAAGCAACAAAGTGAAATTGTTATTTACCCGATACCTTCTACAGGTTTGGTTTATATTAAAGCAAATGAAAATACATTGCTTACAGAAATTAAACTCTGTGACCTTACAGGACGGCTGCTGTTAACAAAATACATACAAAATAAACCAGGTGTTTATAAATTGAATCTGAATGATTTTGCAGCTGGCGCTTATACCTTACGTATAAAAGATGTTACTAATATAATTGTAGTTAAACAATTGATTTTAGCAAAGTA
This sequence comes from Bacteroidia bacterium, assembly GCA_039931675.1. Lineage (GTDB taxonomy): Bacteria > Bacteroidota > Bacteroidia > AKYH767-A > OLB10 > JAEUTH01. The sequence goes on from JBDTRM010000044.1 coordinate 10,895, forward strand.
GTTATTAAACTAACGGGGCAGACAAATGAACTGCCCCGTTAAAATCAACTGACCATGAGATATTATTTATTAATTGCTGTTATATTTTACGGTGTTAATTTAAACGCTCAAAATCGGAGCAGTATATGGTGTTTCGGTGATAGTTCCGGCATAGACTTTACCAATGTTCTTAATCCCTCACCAATATTTAGTGCCGCTAAATCACGCGGCAGTTGTGCAAGTATTTCAAATAAAACAGGTAATCTTTTATTTTATTATACAGATGATCCGTTGGGTTCATTGAGTGGCTTTCCTTTCAATTCAGGTCGTATTTATAATCGAAATAATTTTTTAATGCCCAATGGTGATCAAATAATAAGTGGCTTATGGTATATGGAAGGTCTGATTACACCAGATCCTTCTGATTCTAATAAATATTATTTGTTCAATGTCGGTGTAACAGGTAATTTCGGTTTATATTATTCAACAATAGACATGAGTCTTGATAGCGGATTAGGAGGTATTGTTCAAAAGAATATACAATTACTACCTGACCAGGCCAATGATGGTTTAATTGCAATAAAACATGGTAATGGAAGAGATTGGTGGGTGCTGTTTCGAAACTTTGGGGCTACTTTCAATAATTCATTTTATAAATTTTTGGTATCTCCCTCAGGAATAAGTGGTCCCTTTATTCAGAATATAGGTACTGTATTGAATAGTGGATTTCAAAGATTTGCATTTAATAAAACAGGCAATAAACTCGCCATGGTAATGTACGATGGTTTAATAGAAACGTATGATTTTGACAGGTGTACGGGTTTGTTGAGCAATGTTACTACGATTAGCACACAATTTGGCCCCATGGATGATTTATGGAGTTGTGCGTTTTCACCAAATGGCAGGTTTTTGTATGTATCATCTACGGGGTTTCCTACCACTTCCTATATTTTTCAGATTGACTTGCAAAATTCAACATCTTCGGCTCTTGATACGGTATGGAGTTTTTCAACATGGACACTTGCAGTGGGGGCTTTAAAACTTGCACCTGATGATAAAATATATGCAGCCACCACTTACTATGATGGTGGCGGCACAGTGCCTAACTACCCTTATGCGGATACGGTTTACAATTCTTATAACATGAACCTGAGTGTTATCAACTCGCCTGATAGCCTTGATTCATTATGCGATTTTCAGCCGTGGAGCTTTTATCTTGGCGGGTACAGGACATACTGGGGTTTGCCTAATAACCCTGATTATGATATGAAGCCATTGTATGGCAGTGTGTGTGATAGCTTGAGTGCGGGGATTAATGAGCAAGAGGCAACAGGCAAAGGGCAATTGTTTGTGAGTTATGTAAGTGAGTGGGAGAAGTTGTTTGTGAATGCACAAAAACTAAAAGGCAAAAAAACTATGCTGCGTGTAATAGATATGTTAGGCAATGTGGTTTATCAAAGCAATGCAACAAAGGTAACGGGAGGTGGTTATTTTACAGAGGATGTTGATTGCAGTGCTTTTGCCATGGGTTTGTATATTGTGAGTTTACAAACGGAGAGAGAGGTGCTGGCGAAGAAGTTTGTGATAAATTAAAATCATGTAAATCATTTAATCATAATAATCATGGTTCAGACGATTGTTGACATAAGAATGAGTTCACAAGCCAGGATGGCGCATAGCGCAATTGCACCAAAAGAAAAGGAGGAGGATGAAATAACAGTTTATCCTGTTCCTTCATCAGGTTTGGTTTATATTAAAGCAAACGAAAATACATTGCTTACAGAAGTTAAACTCTGTGACCTTGCAGGACGGCTGCTGTTAACAAAATACATTAAAAATAAATCCGGTGTTTATAGATTAGACTTGAATGATTTTGCAGCGGGTTCTTTTACTTTGTATATAAAGGACGTTACAAACAGGATTAGTATTAAACAATTGATTTTAACCAAATAGCTTTAAAGGGGGCAATGTTTTTACATTGCCCTTATTTACTTTTATGAAACGTTTTTTTTTAGCTACTGCTCTATTTTACTCTCTATGTTCAAATGCACAAAACAGGAATAATAACTGGTGCTTTGGAGATAGTGCAGGTATAAACTTTTCAAATATAATGCAACCTGCTCCCTTTCATTCCTCAATAAAGTCAAGAGGCAGTTGTGTTTCAATTAGTGATATGAGTTCCAATTTATTATTTTATGCTTATACCCGGGCCACCCTTCCGGGAAACACAACTCTTATTAAAAACAATAACAATGATTTAATGCTTAATGGCAGTAACATAGTGGGCAGGGGATGGTATATGGAATTAATAATAATTCCTGACCCTGGCGATACAAATAAATATTATTTGTTTTCAGTTGGAGTTACCTCTATTTTTGGACTTTACTATACTACAATAGACATGGGTCTTGATAGTGGCTTAGGAGCTGTTGTTCAAAAGAATATTCAGTTACTACCTGACCAAGCCAATGATGGTTTAATTGCAATTAAGCATGGTAATGGAAGAGACTGGTGGGTGTTGTTTCGAAACTTTGGGGCTACTTTCAATAATTCATTTTATAAATTTTTGATATCTCCATCTGGCATAAGTGGTCCCTTTATTCAGAATATAGGTACTGTATTGAATAGTGGATTTCAACGATTTGCATTTAATAAAACAGGCGATAAACTCGCTATGGTAATGTACGATGGTTTAATAGAAACGTACGATTTTGACAGGTGTACGGGTTTGTTGAGCAATGTTGCTACGATTAGCGCTCAATTTGGTCCCATGGATGATTTATGGAGTTGTGCGTTTTCACCAAATGGCAGGTTTTTATATGTATCATCTACCGGGTTTCCTACCACCTCTTATATTTTTCAGATTGATTTGCAAAATTCAACATCTTCGGCTCTTGATACCGTATGGAGTTTTTCAACATGGACGCTTGCAGTGGGGGCTTTAAAACTTGCACCTGATGATAAAATATATGCAGCAACAACTTACTATGATGGTGGCGGTACAGTGCCCGGCTATCCTTATGCGGATACGGTTTACAATCCATACAATATGAACCTGAGTGTTATCAACTCACCTGATAGCCTTGATTCATTATGTGATTTTCAGCCCTGGAGCTTTTATCTGGGCGGGTACAGGACATACTGGGGTTTGCCTAATAACTCTGATTATGATATGCCGAGGTTGCAAGGTAGCCCGTGTGATACGGTGCAATGGGTGGGAGTACAAAATCTGCCACCACCCAAAGGAGAGATGTTTGTTACTTATGTAAGTGATTGGCAAAAGTTATTTGTGAATGCACAAAACATAAAAGGTAAAATTGCGGTGGTTAGGATTTATGATTTGAATGGCAGAGTTGTTTTTTCTACTTCAAGAAAAACACTGCCACCCTACTATACGCAAGATGTAGATTGTAGTGGTTTTGCCAACGGCATGTATGTAGTTTTGCTTACTACGGAAAAGGAGCGATTTGTAAAGAAGTTTGTGAAGAATTAAAATCATGTAAATCATTTAATCATAAGAATCATAGTTCAGACAATTATTTTGAGTAAAGAAGTTTGTGAAAAATTGAATGCTGCTGCACCAACTCATACTCGCGCACACACAGGTGAGGACACCTGCGGTAGTGCCACAGCATAAAGTTACAGTTGAAATCAAAATGAAAATGAATGAATGGACAGAAGACAAAAAAGGGATGCTTGTTGGGAGGGGGAAATTTTTACAGACATTTATATATAAGATCGCCACTGTGATCAATTAAAAAGAGCCGCCAAATGTTTGACAGCTCTTTAAAAAAGTGGGCCTACTTGGGCTCGAACCAAGGACCAATTGATTATGAGTCAACTACTCTAACCAGCTGAGCTATAGGCCCGTTTTAAAATTCGGGAGCGCAAAAATAGTTATTGCCACCTCATTTCAAAACAAATATATAGATGACGGAAATTTTGTTTTATAATATTAATGCGAATCAAGGGTTTACTATAACGCAGTTATAAAGACTCTAAGTAAATGTGGGCGCACGGAGGCACAGAGAAGCACGGAGCGTTTCCCTGTGATTCACTGCCGGTAAAAATTCTTAATGTTTTGCAGGGTGAAGTTAAAGTTCCGATCAATTAACTCCGTGCATCTCCACGTCTCCGTGCGAAAGACAAAAAATACGCTATAAAATAAGTCCTTTTGATTATGGAGACATTGGGATTACAAAACCTGGCATTTCAATGCGATTGCTATCATGTTCAACTCTTGATTGCAATAATTTACAAAATCCAATCTCTTTTCTTACCTTTGAAAGAATCAATCCCGATTATATGAAATTTTCTACCCCCCTCGCATTTATTTTCTTAATGGCTTTTGGCCGATCAGTTTTTGCACAGTATGGTTGCACGGATACACAGGCCTCTAACTACAATCCGTCTGCAACTATTAATGACGGATCGTGCATTTATTCAGCTACTAATTTAAGTCTTACTTCAAAGGCAAACCTTAGCACACCTTTGCTTGACGAATCTTCAGGCATTGAGTTTTATAATAACAAACTATGGACACATAATGACAGCAACAACCCTAATACCATTTTTCGCATTGACTCTACCAGCAGCACAGTGCTGCAAACTGTTACTGTGAGCAATGCAACAAACAGTGATTGGGAAGATATCACTTCAAGCGATGATTATCTTTTCATTGGCGACATTGGTAACAATAACGGTAACAGAACCAATCTCAGAATTTACAAAATCAGTAAAAGCGATCTTACAGATACTGCAACAACAGTAACCGCTCAAATCATTAATTTTTCTTACAGCGATCAGACAGTTTTTACAAGCTTGCCTAACAATAATAATTACGATTGCGAGGCTATGATCTTTTATAACGATTCATTGCATTTGTTCAGCAAAGATTGGGTTGATAAGCAAAGCCGTCATTATGTATTGCCTGCCAATGCAGGAACATACGTAGCTCAGGTGCGCGAAACATTTAATGCAGGTTGCCTTATAACGGGTGCAGGTATTCAGGATGGTGGCGTAATAGCTTTATGCGGTTATGACAATACAGGATTCGCACCCATTTATATGTGGATGCTTTATGATTATCACGGCAGTTTATTTTTTAACGGCAACAAGCGCAGGTTCGATCTTTCAAGCGCAATTGCAAATGGACAGGTAGAAGGTATTGATTTTAAAAATAATGCTTACGGATACATTTCAAATGAACGGTTCATACAATCTATTTTTAATGTTTCGCCTAAATTAAAATCATTTGACCTTGCATCTTATTTGCCTGTATCATTCGTAATTCCAAAGCCTGTTGCTGATTTTACAGTTTCTACTATTTCAATCTGCAAAAACAAAGATGTTGCTTTTACTGATTTAAGCACAAAAACTCCAACTACATGGCAATGGAATTTTCCGGGTGGAACGCCTGCTTCGTCAACACTTCAGAATCCTGTTGTTAAATATTCAATTGCCGGCACTTATAGCGTTACCTTGATTGCAGGCAATGCAGGAGGCAGTGATACACTTACGCTTAATAATTTTATAACGGTAAATACTACACCAAACGCAACTATTACTGCTACCGGTTCTACTTTTTTTTGTACAGGCGGTTCAGTGGTGCTTAATGCAAACACTGCCGCAGGGTTAACTTATCAGTGGAAGAAAAATAATGGCAACATTAGCGGTGCAATATCTTCAACCTATACGGCAACTGTTACCGGAGATTATAAAGTGCTTGTTACTAACGCCAACGGCTGCACCAGGATTGCAAATACTATTTCAATTACAGGTCCGCCAGTTTCAAAAATTACTGCCGGTGGCCCGCTTTCATTTTGTAATGGTGATAGTGTAATTTTAAATGCAGCATCAGGAGCAGGTTATACTTATCAGTGGCTAAAAAACAATATTGCAGTAAGTGGCGCAACCTCATCAACATATACAGCAAAGGTTACAGGTAATTATAAAGTGAGGGTAACCAATAGCTTTGCCTGTACTGTTACCTCTGCTCCAAAAACGGTTACTGTAAACTGCAAAACACATTCAGGAACCGGGGCAGAGCAATGGGTTAAGGTGCAACCTAACCCAAGTAACACTTCCTTTAATATTCAATTAACTAACAATACAGCAGTGCTTACCACAATATTTCTTACTGACATAACAGGAAGACTTTTAGAAAAAGTTGTATTGCAGCCTGCCATCAACAGTGTTAAATTAGGAAACGACCTGACACCGGGAATTTATTTTATAACTGCTGTTCAGCATGATAAGAAGGAAATAATTCGGTTGGAAAAGATGTAAGCGGGTTAGCGCATTTACCCCTGAAGGCATAGTTCCCCATTTCGCAATCATCTAAAAGCCCCCGGAGGATTTAACAGCAACCATTGGGTACTGCTAAATCCTCCGGGGGTTTTTAACAAACAAAATAAAATGATATGACAGGTGTAAATATTACCCGAACAGCGTTGAGGATTAGCCTACTTCATCACTTCGTAACTTATTTAGTCAACTCCATTTTCTTGCTGATAGCTTTGTTGCCATCAACTATTAATGAATACATGTAACTACCCGCTGCTAATTCATTCGCATTAATAGTTACCTCGCTAACACCTGCCTTTTCAATTTTAATTGACTTCATGGTTACACCCGCTAAATTTGTAATTACTAATTCAGCAGTGTGGAAAATTGAAGGAATATAAAACTTAATTACCGATGATTGATTAAAAGGATTAGGATTGTTTTGCTCTAAACGTGCAGCATCCGTATTGCTTGACAATTGCCCGTTGCCACTTGCCTCTTTAAAGTTTGAACAGCACTGTGATAATGATTTTTCAAACATATCCATGCGTGTTTTCATCTCAGCATTATCTTTTACCAATTGATCAATTTTTGCATCTTTTAAAATAATTTCTTTTTGTTGCTCATTAATGGCTTGCGTTAAAATCGGAATCAAACCTAAATAGTTAATTCCTTTGTATTGGAATGGATGTGATTCATCCATGCTCTTATCATAATTGGTTACTACTAAATTTGGAATAACTTTTTCCACTTCCTGTGCAATAAGACCATACTGACTTCCTTTTGGCAAATTCATTTTTGCATACTCTGCTTTGAAGTTATATGTTTTTGCTTCCAATTGAGTAATGAGGCTTAATGCGTTTTCAACCGGTTTAATGTTTTCCTTTAAACGGGCGTCAGATGGATTATTAAATACCCCGGTAACAGTCACAGCCCCGTTAAAATATCCGGCATAACCACCTGTCGTTGAAGCATTATATCCCCACATCGCGTAGCAGCTTGCACCAGTATTGGCCCATCCGTATATACCATTACCATCACTTAAAAGCGTCTGACCCCTTATACCATCTGAAGTAACACCTATTGCATGCAATTTAGCTGCGGGCGGAGTACCTAAACCTATAGCTACATTGCCACTTGCGTATATGTCTCTCCAATTTAAAGAAGCAGATCCTAAATCAAGAAGGAAGCTTGAAGCAGGTAACAAACTGACATTAACTGCTGTGGTTGGACTTAAATTGCCGAGAGTTTTATTGGCGCTTGCACTTGTCACTGCCACCCAAGCTGTTCCGTTGTAACTATAAAATCCCGGAGTAAGATTAGTTTGATAAATTAGCAAGCCCATTACCGGTGATGTAATTGCATCTCGCTGCGCCTTCGTCATACGTGGAAGCAAAACGCCTTTGGTGGTAGAGGTAACATCTAACAATGCCTTGGCATTTGGGGTTGTAGTACCAATGCCAACTGAACCTGTGGCAGGAAATGTGTTTTGCGCTTTTACGCTTTGTGCGCATAGTGCTGCTGCTATTATTGAAGTGCAAATAGTGTTTTTAATGATTTTTTTCATTTTTTTGAGATATTAATGTAAGAAATAGTTTTTAGTTTTATGTAACGGGCTTACCTCTATACTTTAGAGGCTGAATGTGTGTTTACCTGGTAAACCGCACATTCAATTTTCACTTTTTTTTTATTTCCAATTATGTGAGAAAAACAAAAAATTACCACATGGTTTTTTGAATACGATTTTAAGTTTTGGACTCATTGTGTTGAATAGTTACCGGAAATTTGCAAATCTGGAATGCTGATACCGTTTTATTACAGCACTTAATAATTTTATTAAATTCTATATTACTATCCTATATCAAATGATGATATAATGTGTTCTGCATTTTTCGCATTGATAAAATTTCGCGTTAATTGTTCCGAATGTGACAGTTGAGATTATTCTGCCTGTTAGTGATTTCCTGTTCGTCACTTTTAATACTCCGTCACACTTCATGCAGGTAATACCTTTCAGCATTATTGAATCAAGATGAAGTATTGGCATTGTATTAATTTTAGTTTCTAAAATCATTTTTATTCAACGGGCAGAGAAAGAAAGGATAAGGCACAATAATATCCTGTGACACTTCTGAAAAAAAAATTATGTGATGAGTTGGAATACGGGGTGGGATAGAAAGGCTTTAACGAGGGATGGCTTTAAAAAAAATGAATAATTGCTTTATAGTTGTGAGTTGCAAGGATGACAGAAAAGGCAGATGCTGAAACAAGTTCAGCATGACGGGAAAATAAGGGTTATTCTTTTATTCCAAGAATGTTGAACAATCCATCGCGATAAGTATTGCTGATGGGGATTTTATAACCCGCTGCATAAACCTCAGTCGGATCAATATTCTGCACTAAATTAACCTGCACAGCAAAACCGCGATGTGTTCTGTAAAATTTATCTGCCGGTAATTGCATTAAAAAATCAGTGAGTGTATAACGAATGAGAATGCCTTTATTTTCCCTGGTATGAATCATCACGTAATTCTGGCGGCTTTCTATATATACGATTTCATCAAATGATAGTTTAACAAAACGCTGGTTTTCGCGGATGAAAATGAAATCTCTTGGAATAGCTGTTGAAAGTGAAGCGTGCGAATTTGTTTTTGATGCAGTATAATTATTGAAAGCAATTTCGATTGCTGCAAACAATTCTTCTTTATTAAATGGCTTTACGATATAAGCATTGGGCTTTACTTTTTTTGCCCGCTCAATGGTATGACTGTCGCTGTTTGCCGTTAAAAAAATAAATGGCAGATGGTAACTCTCATTAATTTTTTCTGCCAGGTCAATTCCATCTTTGTTGTCTTTAAGGTTGATATCAATCAGCAACATGTCGGGTTTGTCTTTTTCAATCATTTCTAAAGCAAGCGTATAATTGAGCGCAGGTTTGCACACCATGTAACCAATGCTCAAAAGATTACTTTTTATTTTTTCAGCAATTAGTATTTCATCCTCTACTATTCCGATTTTAATTTCTGTTTGCATTGATTTTAATTATTAATTCGATTTAGCTGTGAAACGGAATCTCAAACACACTTCCGTTATCATTATAGAAAATTAAATTACCGCCAAGTTGTTCGGTGAGCAATCGGATTACTTTCATTCCAAAGGAAATTGAATTTTCCAAATCATAACCTACAGGTAAACCGGGACCGTTGTCGCGATAAACGAGTTTGAAGTTCTTGGACACACCTTCACTTTCTCTTTCACCTTCACCCAATGCTATTGAGATAATATTTTTCCTGTTTTGTCCCATTGCATATTTAAAAGTATTGGTGAGTAATTCATTTATTATTAAACCAAGAGGGACTGCTGCATCAATACTGATATTTGTTTCATCAGCTATAATTTTAAATTCAACTTCGGTATTCGGTTTCTTAAAAACACTTTCCACCTGCGTATATAAATCAGTTACAAAGCTTTTGAATTCAACAGAAGCCATTTCATCTGCACGATATAATTTATGATGAATAAGTGCAATGGATTGGACGCGGCTTTGTCCTTCCATCACAGCAGCTTTTGCTTTGTCATCCTCTATTGTTTCTGATTGCAATTCGAGCAAGCTGCTGATGACTTGCAAATTGTTTTTTACACGATGGTGAATTTCTTTAATCAGCATTTCTTTATCAACAACCAACTGGTCGCTGCGTTTTTTCTCCCAGCTTATTTTATTCCGCTGATAGTAAACTACAATCGAAAATAACAGCAGAAATGCAAGCCCTGCGAAAGTGGAGTTGCGTATAGTTCGTTGACGTTTGACTTCACTTGCTGCCAAAGCATCCTTTTTTTCCTGAATGGCTTTCTCCTTTGCTTCTTTCTTATCAAACTCATATTCCATTTGCGATTGCACTATTTTCTTAGTGTTTTCTTCATTAAACAAGCTGTCGCGATATGTGATAGATAATTTATAATGATTCAATGCATCTTTATAATTTCCCATTGCACTGTCTAATGATGTGAGACCCGAATAAGTTTTGTACAAGTGCTCAGGGCTACCAATTTCATAAGAAAGTGCCAGGCCTTTTTTTAAATAAAGCAATGCGTCAATATTTTTCTTTTGCATTCCATAAATTTTCCCTATCTCTGTATATACGTCAGCTAAGTTTTCCTTATCACCCACTTCTTCTGAAATTTTTAATGCATTAAAATAATTTTCTAAAGCTTCAGAAAGATTTCCCTGCTTCTGGTTTACTAATGCAATACTGGTGTATGCCGAGGCCATGCCGGTTTTGTCCCCCCTTTCTTTACTTATTGCAAGCGAAGCATAATTATTCTTTAATGCTTCCGGAAAATTGCGCAGGCTCGCATAAATATTACCGATATTGTTGTAAGATTGGGAAATGCCTTGTTTGTCATTCAGTTCTTTTTTTATTTCTAATGAGGCGATATGATTCTTCAATGCTTCAGTTAAATTATTCATGCCATCATAAATACTTCCTATGTTATTATAAGAGGCAGCCATTTTTTCTCTATCATTTCCTGCTTCCCTAAACTTTAGAGCATTTAACTGAGCCTTTAGTGCTTCAGGATAATTTCCCTGTTCCGCATATATAATTCCTAAATTGTTATATGCATCTGCAACGGAGCTTTTATCTCCTGATTCTTCTGAAATTTTCAAACAGGTAGAAAAACTTGTCATTGCCTCTGAAAAATTACCCATCATATACTCGGCATTTCCAATCTCAGTATAAACCCTCATTTTGTAATCTAAAATTATAGCTTTAGTTCCGAGGCTTGCCGAATGAAGCAACCGGTCAAAAATGAGTAATGCGGCATTTAATTCCTTCAGTGCGTTGTCAAATTCTGCGAGGTTGATTAGTGCAGAACCCTTATAAAAATGCGCCCTTGCAATACCCATTTGATAATCCAGTTTGGTTGCAAGGGCGATGGCGGCATTAGCAAAATAAATAGCCGTATCAGGATTGCTATTTTCGAATTCGTAAGCAAGCCTGGCGAGGGCTTTTACTTTAGCAGTATCTTCTTTAGCAGTTTTTAAAACAATTTGTAATGAATCAATGATTTTGTTTTGGGAGAACGAAAAATGCTGAAACAAGTTCAATATGAAAAAGAGAAAGATTGCTTTTGATTTCATGTTCTGATTTCTTGTATTATAAAATCCCGTGATAACAGCGGAAACTTTGCTTTAACTTCTATAGAAAGTGCGTCTTAAAGATATTCCAACCCCGAAATTGTCTCAGCGGGAAAATTTATTGCTTGACAAATATTGAATGAAACAATTGATGGTTTATGCTCAATTCAATTACATATACACCAACAGTTAAATTACTTACATCAACCCGGTTTTGATTTTTTAAAGAAAATACTTTACCGCCTAAAACATTACAGATGGTTATTTCAAAAGAATTATTATCTGCAATAAGAGAGTTGTTAATCATTAAAAAACTATTGGCAGGATTTGGATAAACCGTTAAAAGCAAATTTGTTTTTACATCATTTATCCCATTCACCACATTTGAATAACCTGGTGTAACCGGAGATAAGTTTATGATTGGTTTCGTTCCATCAGGATAACATCCTATTGATACGTCAGTTACCTGTTGCCCGAAAGTCAGCGAATCAATAAACCGATAAGCGATGCCGTTATATTCAGTAATGGCAATCTGTTCACCTGATGCGCTTAACTTAAAGTTGGTGTGATGTCTTCCCTGCTCCTGTTGTTCATCCGCCCACAGCAGCATAAACCCGTTTGTATTCATCACAGTATCTCCAACATTCCATTTGCCGGGATTTGTAAAATCATCGGTAATAAAAATGTGGTGCATATCAGTATTTGCTCCTGCATTATAAATTTCAAACCAATCATCATACTCACCAAAATTATCGGCAACACTTGTTGAGTTTGACGCCATCAATTCATTAATAAAGAGTTGTGGCTGCTGCCCGATAATTATTTCTTTAAAGCCTAAGCGCGGCTCACGTCCTGTGTTTCCTGCGCCATCAGTATTTTCTAAATAATAAAAAATAGTATCTCCGTAAGACTGACCTGCTATGCCTGCACCGAAAATTTCATCACCGCTTTTATCATCATAATGCTGTGCATCATCATACATTAAAGTTGAGTTTAAAATTCCGGCACTTCCGATTTTATATTTCAGATAAACATTACTTACTACGTTCTCATCTTCAACCCAGCTTTTTATATAAACAGAGTCGCCTGCGTATGGCGTATAGGGTATATGTCGCGTTTCACTGAATATCGGTGCAACATTATTCAACACCAATTGAGAAATCGAATTTGCATTTCGAGTAGTGATGTATGGTTTCAAACCATAAGGCGCGTGACCGCCTAAAGCTTGAGTATAAGAATCAATAAAGTCATTGTAAGTATAACCATAATCTAATGTGTGATAAGTATCATTCACCACATAAGGATCAATAAGTGTTTGAATAGAATCAATCAAAGGATTCATTTGCGATGATGATGCAGCACCCTGAATCATTTTATTCATGAAAAAAGAAAAACGGTCGCGGTAATCCTGGTAACTGAATAGTTGCGTAATGAGTTGGCGATTGCCTGTAGTTTGCCAATTGTAAATATCACGCGTGCCCCAATCATGCCCGAGGAAATCAATGCCATAAGTATTATCCACATCATAAGGAATGTAATCTATCTTATCGGTTTCAGGATTGTGATACAGATAATAATTATTCATGTTGCCGGCATAGTTATCCCAATTGCCTGTGAGTATATCGAAAGCATAAATGCGCAAAAATGAATTTACATTAAAAACTTCTTCCAAATCATTTTGATAAACATTGCCGCTTCCAAAAGTGAGTTTGGTGATAAAATTTTTCAGATCAGTATAATCATCGGCAACATCATTTATTTTCAGATTGTAAACTCTTCTTCCTCCCGATGTAATTTTATAATTATCAGGATTGGTTCCGAGATAGGCCAAATCAGCGGGATAAAGGCACTTGTAATAATTGCCCCAGTTATTCAGGTAACGTGCTTTAAGAAAATTTTCATCCTCATGCTCTACATTAATATACAAGCCGTAATAATTCCCATTGATGTAAAGCTCCACATGATTAGATCTGTTAAAGGGCAAACGCATACGCTCACCTGTTTCCCAAAAAAGTTTAGAGCGGACGATAGACGGATCATTATGTTCTCCATTAAGATTCATTTTTTCAATGCCAGAAAATTTTTGTCCGTGTACAAATGTGTTGAACGATACTTTGAAAGATTTTTTTCCCGCTGTGCGCGAAGTGTTGCCGCGAAGGCGAAAACCTATATTGTAAACGGTATCAATATTCACTCCGTCATTAAAAATAAACGTGGCCGGAAATTCGTGATTGCTGAAAACATTGGTCAGTATTTCATTAAGCGAATCAGGATCAATAATTATATCAACACGGGATACAACAGAATCATTAAAAACTTTTCCCTTTGCAGGGACATAAGGTTGCGCTGACGCAATATTTAAAAATGCAACGAAACAAACTATAAGGTTGGCGGGGACGCCAACCTTGTATAAAAGGTTGATGAGGACACCAACCTTGGACATTAGGGTTATCCGTGGTTGGCGTCCCCGCCAACCACTTGATATTGCAGCATCTGATAAGGTTGGCGGGGATGCCAACCTTGGATAAGCAAGCAGTAACTTTTTAAAAAACATGATTAGAAAATTTTTGTGAAGATAATGAATGGTTGACTATTGACCATTACCCTTTAAAAGTGACTCACACATTTTTCTCCACCTTCGATAAAGCTGCAGGAATCGTAAGCAAATCATAACTGTTGCTGTAAACGAGGTATTTATTCAACCACTGAGGACTGAATTTTTCCTTGAATGAGCGCAAGCCATGAAAGTGCGAAAATGATTTTATTCTTTCGTAAGCAAACTTAACGGTGCGATGCGGAAAATCTTTTTGCTCTTCAATGCCTGACATGGGCGCAAGGCCGAGATTTACTTTTTGAAACCCTTTAGATTTGAAATATTCAAACATCCTGATCATCATGAAATCAAGAACAACTCCAGGTGCATCATTTTTTTTGCGGATCATATCATAAGTTGCTTCACCTTTGCTATAACATGGAATCTGGTTGATGAATGCATAAATTTTGCTCTCAGCATTTTCGGCAGTGAAAACGGTTTGGTTTTTTAACTCCTCTTCCATAAAAACACCGTTAGAGAAAATGGTTTCTTTTTTTCCGTCAGCAAGCCATTCATCACTTACACTTTTTAATTGTTGTATGAGGTTATCCTTTAACGGGGGCTGATATACTTTAAATAAAACGCCTTCCTTTTCGGCTTTGTTTACAGCATTGCGCAATGATTTATTGCTTTTGCCTTCTGTAGTAAATGTGACAAGATCAACTACAGCTTCCTGACCAATGAGCAATGATTTTTTATTTTGCTTATAAAAGAGCGGCAGCATTTCTTCATCCACACGATAATAGCAATTCTTCAAACCATAATCGCGGCAGTAGCCATCAAATTCCTTTATTACATCTGCTGCAACTTCTGTATTAAGGCATACGGGTGTTTCAAGCACTACAGCAAAATTTCCTGATACAGCATAAGAAACAAATGCTTCGTGAACCTGTGAAAAATAAAATATTTTATCGTAATACGTTTTGTAATGATCAAGGGGTGAACGTCCGTATTTTTCAATCAATAATTTGGCATGATAAATTTCTTCTTTATCATGCTGGTAATGATGCACAATCGGTTTCAGAAAAGAATACAATCCGAATAAAATAGAAACGCCTCCTGCAAAGTAAAGTGCATACAAAAAATCTCTTGCAAAATGTGTTTGCGGATGCAGTGAAGAAGTGTCTAACAGAAAAAATGCACGCGCCACATTGATGACAGATTCAAGCAGGTTAAACTCTACACCAAAATGTTTTTTATCAAGGAAATAAAAACCGGTAACTCCAAAAAGTATCGCTGCACCAAAGGAAATGGCAAAAACATTTAAACCTGAATATCCCGTACGGAAATCACTTTTTATATAATAATTTTTATGCGTGTAAAGGAGGACGAATAACGTAATGCATGCTGCGGTGGCTTCCTCGTAATCGAAAGCCTTGCCTAAGTTTCCTATTACAGAAATAACAGATAATGCAACTGCAATCCACCACGCAGACCTGAGACCCCTGAACAGGAAAACTGAAGTAAGCACAAGGAACAAACCTGCTATGAGTACAAAATAATTTGAAAAATGAATTGCATCGAGCGGCAGAAAATTTTTAAGCGCACGCAATCTTTCAGGTATGGCAGGCGTTACTGCCGATATGATATTTACAAAACCAAGCAGCAGGATAAATAACGGTGGCGCTATGCGGAGAATAAAATTATTGCGGCTTTTGATGAAACTAAGCAAACCATAAAACAAAGGAAGCCAGAACTCAAACAAGCGATATATAAGCATTGCTGCAATTGCTGCAGATTTATCATAACCATATTGAAAGAGGACTAATGCTACTGATGCATCAATCGGCCCCACACCTCTTAAGAAAGGTGATATCACGAGAATTAGAACGGTGACGATATATCCCACACAAGCTACTTCTAAACTTGCATCTAAACCCACTGCTCGCAATGCAATCCATAAGCCGGCAATGCCTGATATTTCAATTAAGGTTGATACAATAATGGTGTTGATAAAAGATGATTTATCAAACTTGAGCGATTTAAGTTCTTCAAGTATGATATTGAAATCAGGAAAAAATCTTAATGTGATTTTGGCTATAACTCCTTCATTCAATAACGAATAAATGCTCCATGCAATAACCGCAATTAATAAAACAAGCAATGCAAAAGCTGAAAGTTCATTTGATGAAAGATTTTGTTTTATCAATAGATAAACAAGAATCGGAACTGCTGCAATCACTACAGTAAGTAAGCCTGTGAAAGCATAAATGACAGATGCAAAATGGATTTTTGTTTTTGAAATATTGTTGCCTGAAATCTCATTTGAAAAAAAACCAAGTGAAGTAAATCCTCCTGCCGGAATAAATACACTTATGAAATTTCTTTTGAGAAAAAGTAACACTGCACTGCCGAATGAAATCTTTTCGCGAACGGTTTTAAAACTGTAAACGTAAAGCAGTGACTGTAGCAAAACATAAATTACGGAGATTGCTACGCCTGCAATCATCCAGTATTTATTGGCTACATAAACGTAAGTGGGAATGTTTAAAATCTCTTCGCGCTCGTGACTGAAAAATAAAAAGGCAAGTGATAGGGTGAGTAAACCAAAAATAACCTGGATTGCCGTTTTGCGATTGTCCGAAAAGTATTTAGCTGTTTTCTTAATCACATTTGACACTTTATGTAATATTGATTTCAACAAATCAGAGATTGTGGAAATAACATTGTCTTTTTCTTTTGTGTCCATAATAAAGTGATGACTACTTCACATAACTCATTATAGCCTCTGTTACTTTTTCAACGTTATCATTATAATGATGTCCTCCCGGTACTTTTAAAATTCTTGCTGCCGATGGATTGAGTGTTTTAATTACATCATTGTTTTCATCACTGCCATATACGATCAATAATTTCTTCGGATCTAATTTTTCAATTTCAGGTTTTGTAGCTACACTATTATCTTCTGATGAATTAAACCAGCTTGAAACGTGAAATTCAAAATCAACTGTTGCGCTTGGCGAAAGTAATGCAACGCATTGAATATTGTTTTGTACTTCCAGCGGAAGCCTCGAAGCCATGAATGGCATTACATCTGCACCATAAGAATATCCAACCAAAACAATTTTATTGCGTTTCCAAATTGAAGAATAATATTGAATTAATTTCAGGAGGTCGGCTGATGATTGAGATGGATTTTTGCGTTCCCAGAAATATTTCAGCGAACTTAAACCTGCAGAAGGAATTTGCTGCTGTGCTAACCCGTCAGCTATGCTCTGGTCAAAATCTGTCCAGCCGCCATCACCCGAAATAATTATTGCCAAAGGTTTTTCTGCATCGTATTTTTCTGCCTCTGTTATTGTTAATGGCATATCCGCAGGCAATGCTGCAACTGCTCCGGCTTTTTTAATTACTGAAGTTTTGTTTACCCTGTTCTCAAAATCTGAAAGTGTGTTTTCAAATGCAGTTTTAAATTGCGGGTACCATTTTTTGTCATCAACAAATTTATGATTAACATCTTTCAATAAAACAAAATGCGCATTGGTAATTTTTTTAGTAAACAATTGACATTCGGCAACAGTGAAGTCTTTATCTTTTTCGGCTTGCAATACCGTCCAGGAAGCAACTAAATTCGGGAAGGGTAAAAGTTCAAATCCATTAAGTTTTTTAAAAGGTTTAACCTGCAATCCGTTTCCGTGACATATTTCTTTTTTTATTTTAATTTCAGGAGTGAAGTTAATGCTGATAGCTCCTGCAAAGGTACGCGCAGGCGATTGTACAATGGTTGCATATACAAGAGCTGCGCCCGATGAATAACCAATCAGCACAGGATTCATGTAATGTTTAATACTTAGTTTCTTTTGAACGGACTGACTCAGTTCTTCAAAATCGGCAGCAGGATAAACACATTTCGATTTTGTTGCTTCAAGATTTTTAATATATTTTTTATAGTCAACTGCTATCACTAATGCATTCATTGCGGTTAATGAATTGATTATTGAAATCATAGATTTATTCAATCCTTCAATTCCTGAAATAAATATTACAGCCGATGTGGCAGCAGCAGCAGGCTTATAAATCATTACCCTACCCAGGTGACCAAAGGTTAAACTATCAGCTTTTTGTGTTGACGCATTTACATATAAGGTAACTGTTAGCAGTAATGCCGTTAGTAGGGAAGATTTAAATAACACTTTTTTGTTTTGCATAATTTGAAATTTTTCGACAACAGTCGTAGAATAAAAATATCCCGATGGATTAAAAAACCTTAGTAGAAAACACAAACAACAACAATGACCTTATTACCTTATTTTTGTTTCAATATCTTAATAAGGTAATAAGGTTAAGTCAGAGCGCATTATTTTCTACTAAGGTTCAAATTCATTCTTAAGAATCATCATTCGCGAAATGTTTACCATAGCCAAAAATTTATTTTAATTATATAAAGTCTTCATCAGCCGGGCCACTATTGTTTTATAATCTGTAAAATTATGTCCACCGGGTATAAAGTATATGTCCACATTTTGTTGCCTTATGGTGCTGGCAAAGTCGGCCTTTTCTTTTTCACCCCAAAAGCAGATTACGGGCACACTGTTTATTTTATTGATTTCATCCGACACTTTGTAGGGATAACTTTTCCCGTTAAAGCCAAGCATATCTTTCATGTGAATTTCGAAATCGGAATAATCGCTCGGTGTGAGGCAGAGTAATATTTTAACTCTTGATTTAATATCGGCAGGCAACAGGTTGTAAACAAAGGGCACCACTTCTGAACCAAAGGAAAATCCGGCCATGATGATTTCTTTACGTTGCCACTTATTTAAATATGACCTCAGCACAGGTGCAATATCGTTGGCAACTTCCTGTGGCGTTCTGCGTTGCCAGAAATAGGTGTTGCAGTTAAGACCTATACAGGGAATGTTATGGATGGCAAGTTCAGCACATAAATTCTGATCATAAGGTTTCCAGCCGCCATCGCCTGAAAATAAAAATAGCAGTGGAGTAGTGTCTTGTTTGGCTTCGGTTATTATTAAGGGGAGATTATTGTCTTGAGGGGTTAGAACAGGAGAATTTACTGCAGTGCAAGTGTAAGAAAATGCTGCTGTTATTATTGCCAGAGAAATTAATGTTATAAAATTCCTGCCAGTGCTTATAGCCATTTTGTTTTTATGGGGGTAAAAAATGCGGGTGCAAAGAACTAAGTAATTAATGAAGTTAAGTTGAAAAATTAAAGTTTCATTAACCAAAAACTGTCTTTCGAACACGAAACCCGGCCTTTTTGATAGGTGCTGTTAGAGGTTGTTTTTTCTACTTCAGTTTGCATTTGTTGTCTAATATGTCAGTGCCATGCCAGGCAAGCTTGTTTAAATAAATAATTTTTCCATCGTCCATTGCTATTTTGTCTTTTGCCGCTTGGTCGTAGCTGTAACGAAAATTTAAAACAAGTTTAATTTCGTTGTTGCCTAATTCTTTGAGGTCAAAATCTGGGGCATTAATTATTGCAAATTGTTCTTTAGTCAAGTCAATCAAAACATATAACAGATCGTAATGATTTTGTCTAAGGCAAGGTGTCAATAAAGCAATAATATTTGATTTGTCAAGGTAGTAGCAACTTCGAGAATGTTGAAATTCAAATTTTGTTTTCTTCGATCGAAATAAAATCTTAGGATTTCGTCTGTCGGTCCAAATTTCGATAGGGCTTACAAACTTCATCATTCCATATTCGTCAATATGAGTGAAGTAAAACACAATACTTTCCGTCTTCAGTTTCAAAAAAGTCGAAGTCAGAGCGTCCAGAGATGTCCGCTTTTATTTCCCAAATATTATCTTTAAGTTGTCTCATTTAAAATAACCGATGTTACCAGCAGTACTTCTTTTTAGTTCGTCCATTGTCGTCTTCTTTTTTCTTTGTACCACAATACAAGTCCGAGTAATATTGTCAAAACTACAAAACCTGGTTCACTCATTCGTTGTGTGTCTTCTCCCAGGTCTAACGATTTATTGCTTGATAAAACTTGTTCTTGTTTCTTTTTCAAAATTGCTTTTTGTGCTTCGTTTTCAACTACCAGGTATGAAGTTACTGGTGTCATTACTTTTGAAATGAAACTGTACTTAACCAAGTTTAGCCATTCGTTGTCTGATGTCTCTGGGTGTAACGTCTGGGAATTCCATTTTCCTTGCATTGTCAATGCCGATTGCCAATTTTTTTCTTTGATGTTATCTGTTGAAACTTCAAAAATATCGTTCCCTAAAATTATGCTTGCTTGATTATTGTTTGGCAAATAAAAAGTCTGCTTGTCAATTTTATATTCTAAAACACTTTGGTCAAAAGTGAATTTAGAACTGTCTGAAAGTTGTTCAATAGGATTAGAGATTAACGAATGAGGTTGAAGCTCTCCATTTTCGTTGAGATTGAAAAACAAATCATTTTCTGGGAAAGCCATTTTAAAGTCTGAAAAATCTTGGTCTAAACCAGATTTTCGAATGCTGTCTGTAACAACAACTAAAATCGGGTATGAATTTGTTTGTTCCTTATATGCTTTGAACAGCGCTGTTTTCACTGCTCTTTCTAAGTAGAATCCACCTTCAAAAGTTTGTGATTTGTAAGTCTGTTTCCAATCGTCTTTTAATGGAATAGCATTTACGTAGCTATTCACAAAAGTTATTTTTGCATTTTCAGTTAAGTCTTTCTTACTTCCTAAAACCTGTTCAATTCTTTTTATGAATTCGGTTGAATACTTATCCTTATTTATAGAGGCGTCAACTAAGAAATGAAAGTAAGGTTTACGTTGAACCTGTTTTAATGTCTGTTTTTGTTTTGCTGATACGTAAATAACATTGTCACTTGTTTTGCTTTCATTGATAACGGTTTCTTCATCGTTGCCCAGTTTTACAGAGTTATTATCAATTGTGAAGTTTATCGGTTCTTTATGTAAAATTTCAATTCCTGTTTTTCTAACTTCTTTATGCGCAAATGGGAAAACTCTAAAAGCAACTTTGTTTCCAGTTAGGTAATATAAAATACCCGGGTCTCTATTTTCATTTCTGATATTTGAAAACACCCACATTGCAGATTTTTTCTCTGCCAAAATTCCCATTTCTTTCTTGTTGCCTGCAAACAAATAGTAATCAGTTATCCAGGCACCTTCAGGCAAATTAATGGTTGTTGCATATTCTGAAAACCAAGTATTGTCGCTACTATTGGTAATTTCTAAATCAACCCAACTTTTCCAGGCATTTTGTGTTTTGTCGAAAGTACTTCTTGTCGAAACGTTTGTGATATTTACGTTTTCATTTTGAATATTATCTTGTCTTATTTGAAATGAAGTTGTACCAAAAAATATTTTTTCAATCGTATTAATTTTCATGTCAGATAAAGTAAGATTGTCCAAAACCAACCAATTGAAATAAGAAGATAAATAGGGTGTTTGACTTCCGAAAATAAAATCACCGTTTCTGTCTTTATGATGTTTTACAACATTCAGTGTTTTTTGTAAAGAAATTTTATCAATAGCATAAGACTTTGAAAAGTCAGGGCTGTATAAATAATGAAGAGTTTCGTTTAAAACACTTTTGTCTTTGAGATAAGAAGTTGTAATGAAAATTGGAATGACTGAAAAACCTACTAACGATGTTGCCCAAATTGCATTTTTAGAAAAATGGCTTTTTAGAAAAAGGAAATCTTTAGAGAGTTCAATAATATGCAAAACAAAAAGAAGTAGTGGTGCTAACATTAAAAACCCTGTACCAATGGCTGCTATAGCAATAATGGACAGCGGTAAAAAAGGAAGAAAGACTAAGAAAAAATAGAAAGTGTAAGCAAATGTTATGCTTCTTCCAATGAAAATAAATAATCTATAAGATTTATTTTTAAGGTTTGGCAGACAAATAAAAACACCATTTAAAACAGCTAAAGCATAAAACCAATAGCTATTAAAGTCTCCAAATACTCCAGAGTTGTTTGTGCCAAAATTATTAAAGAGATGTCCGTTGTTTACTGCTAAACCTAATAATGGAAGCACTATTGAAATTGGGATTTTCCAGGCTAATTGGTATTTCTGCCAGACGTCTGCTTTTTTAGTAGCAAGTATAAAAACGCCTCTGATAACGAAAAACAGGAAAGCTAAAGTACCGACAATGATGAAAATTATTAATACGTGAATTCCTAAATTATTCTCAACTGGTTTCCAAAGTGGTAAAAGAATTTGAGAAAATAAGTACCAGGAAATTGGAATAATGATGGCTATTAAAAAATTCTTCCAGGCTTTATGTTCTTTGGCTTCGGTTGTAAAATGAGAAACCAAAACAAATAAAGAATAGGCAAGTGTCGGCATTAAGAAAGTGCCAACGTACAAAATCATATCTCCTGGTATCATCCATTGAGGAATAGTAAAAGGAATTATTTTGTCAGCGTTATAACCATATAAATAAATGAATGGAATGTAAAGAAGCAATGCAAGTCCGCCATACCAAAATGAAACATTTTGTTTTTTAATAGTTAGATAAAATGCGTAACCAAAATTAAGGAAACCTAAAATGCCTAAAGTCCAGCCAAAGGTTTTCCAAAGATTTATATTCTCCTGATTTAAAAGGCTCTTAATGATGTTGAACTCTCCGAAAAAAATAAAAAACAACACAACAATTGGAATTGTGTTTATAATAAAAATCCATTTAGGATTAAGCAAGTTTCTCATTGTGATATTTGTTATTTAAAAACCTTTCTAATAGATAATAAACTAAAATTAAGAACGATAGATTTGTTATTATTCCAACTATTTCGTGAAGTAATAAATGTGGTCTGTTAGGCAAAAAGTTGTTTGCTTGATTTTGGATGATAATTGAAACAAATATTCTTGAAACATTCACGAGAATTGTCAAGATGTAAGCTAATGCCAATGACACAGGAATTGTCAATGCCTTATAAAATGGCTTGTCAAAATATTTTAATACCAGGAAAGTCAGCATACAGAAGCATACAAGCCAAAAGTTAAAACCCGAACAGGATTTTTCAATTATAATCTTTAGGCTTTCGTGATAATAACCTTTATCAGAAAAGTAAACCGCTTTTGAGCTTGTCAATAGCCCAACGAGTTTGTCGGTTGGTTTAAGTAAAAAAGTCAAGCTATCGTTGTCGGCAAGTGTGTACCCAAATTTCAATAGGATAAAAAGTCCTATTGCTGTCAAATAATATGGTGTGTTCTTGTTCCTTGTCACTGTCGTTTTAGTAGGGCTGGTAACATTTTGCAGCTACAAGAAGTTGACGATTTTCACCACAAATTTTGATACGAAGCACTACTGTTTGTTAAACCACTAAACTGTCATACGAAGCACTGAACCGCCAATTTCTTGTAGCTGCTGTTACCAGCTGGCTTCTTGTCTGTCCGTTAGGGCTCTATGCCTAAAATTAATAATGGAACTGGTGGACTATTTCGTCCCTGTCTCATTACGTTATAAACTTCTCCTTCATAGTAAGCAACACCACTACTCATTTGTGCTTGCATTTTCTTTGTCGGCAAAATTTCAATACCAAGATTAATTTTACCGCCAGAATAAAACAGCATATGTTTTACGAACAAGTCAAATGCAACAAAAGCATACTTTCCAAATTGAACTTCTACCGCAATTTTGTCTTTAACAAAATCAGTTTGATTGTAACTGTAAATAGGCTCCTTCTCACCATTTTCAACAAGAAATTCTTTTTGTTCTTTAGCAGACATTAAAACGCTTTTCTCCATTAACTCACGGTCTAGTGTTATATAATAGCTGTATCTACTTTCTTCCCATTTGCGTTTATAGAAAGCTTCATTGAATGCTTTATTGAGGTCAATAGGTGAAAGCAAAGAGTTTCCAATTTTCCGTTTTTCTTTGCTAATTTTGGTTCTTAAGGTGTCTGCATCTATACTGGCAATGACATCTTTTATTTCTTTGTAAAGGTTGTTGTGATGAACGATTAGATATTCTTCTCCGTTCAAGTGCGAATATTTTTGTGCTATTTTCATTTATGTCCGTTTGTTCCGTTGCCATTTTCAAATGAAAGTTCAATCCATGCCTTTGGAATTTGGGCAACTTTGTCTTTACTTGTTGGTATATGGATTGGTTTATTAATAGGTCTTATTTTTAATTTTCCTTCTTTTAAATCTTCAATTCGTTGATTGGCAATTTTGCAATATTCCTTTTCTTTCTCAATGCCCATTCCATTGCGGTTATTTTTAATTGCACCTAGAACAGTTGAGCCAACACCTGAGAATGGATCAAGAACCCAACTATTTTCGTCTGTCAATGCTAATACACAACGTTCAACTAGTTCGATTGGAAATTGACAAGGGTGGTCTGTCTTTTCAGGATGGTTTGATTTAACGTTAGGAATGTCCCACATTGCTCTATCCCAGTCTTGTTCAATAATTTCCCAAATATCACTTGGATTTTTACCTAAAGGATTTCCTGATGGCTGTCCCTTTTTTGGCCCTTTGAAATGTAATTTTCCTGGATATTTAGATGGAACTCTAACATTGTCAAGGTTGAAAATATAGTCGTCTGTTTTGCTGAACCAAAGTATTGTTTCGTAACGTCCACTAAATCGGTTGCTGGCGTGAAGTCCGTGTCCGAAATGCCAAATAATTCGATTGCGAAGTTTAAGCCCTAGTTTTTTAAATTTTTGGTAATAAAATATGTCAAGCGGAAATATTTCTCCTTTTTCAACATAGTTTCCAACTTGCCAACAGAGATTTCCTTTGTCGGATAATGTCCTTACAAGTTCAGATATGATTTCTTCCTGTGTTTCGAGGTATTTTTCAATGCTTGTTTTTATCTCATATGATTTCCCAACATTGTAGGGTGGTGATGTCAAAATGAGGTCAAATTTGCCGTCTTCAATTTTCTTGAGAACGGACAAGCAGTCACCGTTTTTAATAGCATAGTCGGTGTCTGGGCTTATGTAGTCGAATAAAGGCTCTTTTACTATCATTTTTTTTGTCGTAATTTATTTAGCAAAGTTACTTTTTTAATTGTTTGAAAGTGTCAAAATTGTCCCCAAGTTGTCAACGATTTTGTTGTCTGTTCGGGTGCTCCAGCCTTTCCGGTAACATTTCAGTAACCCCAACCAGTTGCGTCTATTTCCGCCTTGTAGATGTAGCACTATTGTACTGCATTAACCTGGTTAACTCGCATTTGTAAATTTTATTTTTTTCACCGGGTTGCGTTTATTTATTTTGTCCTTACGGTGAAATGTTTTGAATAAGCAATAGTAAATAAAATTAATTGGAGCGAACCGCATGGTTTTCAAATAAAAAAAATCTATTTTTTAGAGCGTATCTTCGCGCACTTTTTAAAAAACAAATGATAAGGTTTGGAAAGCACAGATAATTTTGAAGTACCCGAGCGCATCATTGGCAAGCAGCTTTATGCTTATCAGCAGGGCGCTATTGATGAGATTTTTAAGCGGCTGCACGATCATCCCGCAAGGTATAACCTGCTTTACCAGTTGCCAACTGGTGGAGGAAAGACAGTGATATTTTCGGAAATAGCAAGGCGTTATATTGAGATGACCGGTAAAAAGGTGCTGATACTTACGCACAGGATTGAGTTATGCGGGCAGACCCATCAAATGCTGAATGAATTCGGTGTAATGAATATGGTGATCAACAGCGAGGTGAAGGCATTGCCTGTGCCGAATGATTATATGTGTTTTGTAGCGATGGTGGAAACACTTAACAACCGCCTGCGGGATAAGATATTAGACCTGGATAATATAGGATTGATGATAGTGGATGAGGCGCATTATAATTCATTCGGCAAATTGTTTAAGTTTTATGAAAAGGGTGTGGTGCTTGGGGTTACGGCTACTCCACTGAGTTCGAATATTGACATACGCATGAAGGATACTTATGATGAATTGATCATAGGAGAGAGCATATCATCGCTGATTGAAATGGGTTTCCTGGCGCGCGCTGTTACGTATAGTTACCATGTGGGATTAACTTCGCTAAAGGTGGGAATGAACGGGGATTATACAGTGAGTAGCAGCGAACGGCTCTATAATAATTATGCCATGCAGGATAAATTGCTGGGAGCTTATAAAGAACAAAGCCTCGGCAAAAAAACTTTGATATTTAATAATGGTATTGAAACTTCCAAGCATGTTTATGCCACTTTCAAACAGGCCGGTTATGAGATAAGGCATTTGGACAATACCCATAATGCGAAAGAACGAAGGGAAATATTGCAATGGTTTAAGGAAAAGCCGGATGCCATACTTACTTCGGTGAGCATACTTACTACAGGTTTTGATGAACCTACCGTAGAGAGTATAATATTGAATCGAGCTACAAAATCGCTGACACTTTATTTTCAAATGATAGGACGCGGTTCACGAGTGCTTGCTGATAAAAAGGAGTTTACGGTTATAGACCTCGGTAATAACATGAAGCGGTTTGGGATGTGGGAAGGTGATATTGACTGGATGAGTATTTTCAGGTCGCCCGAATTGCACCTTGCAGGTATATGGGGTGATGAGGAAATAGAACGTTCGTTCAAATATGAGATGCCTGAAGAATTGCGAAACAAATTCAGCAAGTCATTGTCAATTGATTTTAATGTAAAAGAGGAACATAAACAAGCCATCAGCCAACACCACAGACCTAGAGTTGTTATTGACCGCTCGATAGCGCAACACATTAATATGTGCATGGAAAACAGTGAGGACGTAGAGGGTGCTTTGGCTTTGGCTAATTTGTTGAAGGAAGAAATTGAATATCGTGTGAGAATATACACGCGATGTTTGAGTAAGACTTCTGAAAGCTATGTGAAATGGCTGCAGGATGAATACAGAAGAAAGCTGCGGGAGGGTTTGGTGATAAATTATATGGAGCCGGACGGAATTATTGAAGAAGGTGAATTATAAGATGAGACTTGCTTTACCATGATAAATAAGCAAATAGAAAAAATCACATTTACCTTATGGTCTTTTAATTTGGTTTGCTTTTTTACATTTGCGCAAATTTCATATACGGTAAGTGTTACTTATGCACGTTAATTCATGTTCGATATAATTTGCGATTAATACTTTGAAAAAAGCGGTAAATTAAATTTTTATGGTTTAATATTTGTGAATAAAAGAGAATGAAAACAATTATCGAATTTTTTTTAATCGCGATAATATTTCACACATTAAGTTAAGGATAATCATGTCAAGCGCACAATAGTGTGTGATTAAACCCCATTATCAGTATGTTCCAGGAGTTAGCGAAAACAGATGAAACAGGATTAAGCGCAGTTAAATTTTTCAAGACCAAAGGATTTTATATTCTTTTATTTTTGATTTTCTGCATTTCATTTTTTGTATATAATAATTTTATTTTCTTCAAAGACCTTTTTATTTATAAAGGAATAGGAAGCGATACCTACAACCAGTTTGTTCCTTCATTAGTTCATTTTACCAATTACCTCAGAACGGAAGGAATTCCCAAATGGTCATTTAACCAAGGCATGGGTCAGAATGTTTTTCCCGGTGGAGTAAACGATCCGTTCAATCTTTTTCTATACATGTTTGATGGCGAACATTTGCCTTATATGATTGTTTATGCGCAGTTG
Organism: Bacteroidia bacterium; assembly: GCA_039931675.1. GTDB lineage: Bacteria > Bacteroidota > Bacteroidia > AKYH767-A > OLB10 > JAEUTH01. The sequence continues at coordinate 38,416 of JBDTRM010000044.1, forward strand.
ATGAAAATAATGTTCGGTGGGTTGCTTTTTTACCTCTACCTTAGAACAATGCATGCTTCGCAGTACGCATCTGTTACAGGTGGCTTACTGTTTTCCTTTTCCGGCTATATGATTTTGGGAGGAGGATGGTATGGTCATGCATCTTTAGTTGTCTATGGAATATTCTTATTATTTGCTTTTGAAAAACTTTTTATGGAAAACAAATGGTATTATTTTCCGATTGCTGTTGCAATAATAAGCTCGCAGGTTTTTGCATTTTACCTTTTCAGCTTTTTTATTTTTTTATATTCTTTATTCAGGTATTATATGAATAGCAATATAAGAAGCAAAGGAATTTTGTTGCTGTTATTAAAAATGGCTGGCTTAGGTATTTTAGGAATTGGCATTAATGCAGTATTCTTAACAAGCCCGTTGTTGCAGATGATTGACAGCCCGCGCGTATCCGGCACTGCCGGTTATTTCGATGCTTTAAAATCGGCACCGGTATTGGGTTTTGCAGGTGCCAATGAATATATGAGTGCTATTATGCGATGCTTTTCAAATGACCTGATGGGTATAGGCAGTGATTTTAAAGGATGGAATAATTATTTAGAAGCTCCTGTTTTTTATGTCGGGTTAATAACCCTTTTATTGATACCGCAATTGTTTCAGTTTCTTAATAAAAAACGGAAAATACTTTTTATCTTCTTTTCATGTTTTTGGCTAACGTTAATTATCTTTCCTTATTTCCGTTATGCACTCTATTTGTTTTCGGGCGATTATTTTAAGACCGGCATGTCATTTTTTGTTCCGGTTACAGCGCTTTTTTTTGCTATTTCAGCACTCGGATATATTGACAAATTCAACAAAATAAATTTAAAGATATTACTGATTACGTTAGTTGCTTTATTAATCCTTCTCTACTTTCCATACCTGCCTGCTGATCGCTATTTTGTTGATGAAGAACTTAGAAAAAAGGTGGTGTTTTTTTTAGTGATATATACATTTTTAATTATCCTGCTTCCGGTTAAAAAAATGAAAGTTACAGCGCAGATTCTATTGCTGATATTCATGGTAATAGAACTCGGCTATTTCTCATCACTAACAGTTAACAGGAGAATTATACAAACACGTAGTGATTTCAAAGACAAGATTGGATACAACGATTATACTGTGGATGCAGTTGACTATTTAAAATCAATTGATAAAAGTTTTTACCGTATAAATAAAAATTACTCATCGGGTGATGCCAGGTATGTCAGTTTTAACGATGCCATGATACAGGATTATTACGGCACACCTTCTTATCAGTCGTTTAACCAACTATACTATATCAAATTTCTTGGCGCAGTCGGTGTGCTTGATGAACATAATGAACTGCAGACGCGATGGGCTGCAGGGCTTGTTGGCAAACCTGTATTGGAAACTTTTGCCAATATTAAATATTCGTTCACGAAGACACAGGACTCTACACTTGCGCAACATGGGTATGATTCAATAACTACGTTTGGTGATGTTAGTGTTTTTAAAAACAGGTTCTATCTGCCGATAGGATATACTTATGACACCTATATATATGAGAAGGATTTAAAAAATACTTCAAAGAAAGGCCGGACCCTATTACATTCAGTTGTTATAAGCGAAAATCAAACGGATAAGTTCAAAGATTTCACTTATGATAATTCAATTGACACCACAGTATCACCACTTCCTTTAGAGTTGTACCGGGAGTTAGTGAACCGCTTAAAACAAGACACGTTAGCTATCAGCGAACACACACAAAATTTTTTCAAGGGGAAAATTAAATTAGAGAAGAAGAAATTACTGTTCTTTTCAATTCCGTATGACAGAGGCTGGAAGGCAACTGTGGATGGTAATGATGCTGAGTTGGAATTGGTAAACATTGGATTCATGGGTATTATACTCGACAAAGGCGAACATGATGTGGAGCTTAAATTTGAACCACCCTTTTTAAATGCAGGCTTGTGTATTTCCGGTGTCAGTTTATTACTGTATGGATTTTTAGTTTGGAATACTTACAGAATAAATCGTAAGAAATTAAAAAGCCCTACCACAACAGTTTAACATTAATTTCTAACTAACGTTAATCTATAGTCCAAAATTCCCCCAGCTATTGCACGTATTATTTGCAAGCTGAAAAGCGCAAATGAAAGTGCCAGCGCTGTTTCGGCAGAAACACTGAACAATCCCAACAAGCCAATTAAACTTCCCTCTCGAAGACCAATGCCGCCTATCGTTACAGGCAGCAGTATCACAATTGAAACAACTGCCTGTATCCAGCACCAATCAGTAAATGATACTTCAATTGAAATTGCATGAGCTAAGATCATATTGATGATGATGCTCAATGTCTGTCCAACAATTCCCGTTGCAATACTGAGAAAAAGAATTTTTGTTTTTTGAGTGTATATCAGCCACGCATCCATAAATTTAAAAAGCAATGATGTTACTCTATTCAATTTTTTAAAATGAACATTCAGCTTGTTTAATAGATTGGTGAGAAAGCTGTAAATAAATTTTATACGGATGAGAAATAAAAAAAGAAAGCTCATACAAATTAATAACAGTAAAGTAAAATCAAGCCACACAGGAAGTTTTTGCTTTGTGAAAATTATTCCGAATAGTCCAAGAGTAAAAAGTGCAATGATGCCTGTTACTTTATCTAACATAACCGACATCCAAACCGTTCCTTTATCACTTTTGTTTTTTCCTAACAAGTAAGCTTTTGCTCCTTCACCTAAAATTTGCCCGGGAAGTATCAGCCCATAATACTGACCGATTAAATTTATTTCGAAAAGTTTTATGATGCTATACTGTGGCAACAGCAAAAACCATTTTACTGCATTAAATAAAATTAATACGAACATCAACAATACTGCAATCAAAAATATTACTGGAGGGAAAGAAGAAACAATCGCAACAATTTTATGCAAGTCGTTTTTATGTAAGAACCATGCAATCAAAACTGATGCGAACAGCAGTTTTAAAATAATTGTTATTGCAATGGATTTTTTCATTAATGATTTTTTTATGCAATGTATGTTTGTCCAACGTGAGTTCGTGATTAAATTGTAACACACTGAGAACCCTGAAAGGGTTGCCTGTGAGTAACCCCGTACAAAGTGCGGGGTATTCTGCAAGCATTCTCATACAACCACGAAGTGGTTTCCCATGATTATGCGAATGCCGTCCAAACCACAGGAAACCACTTCGTGGTTCTTGATTGGCACATCTTACCTTCCACCGGTTCTACCGGTGGTTATTCACAGAAAACCCTTTCAGGGTTAGGTTTTCCCGGATTCTTTAATCCCGAACTCACGTTTTTCCGTATTGTAATGCTTCTTCATAACGAAGAATTATATTATCCCAGTTAAATTTATCATCAAGAGTTACAGGCTTTAATTCCTCCCAATTATTCATTAAAGGAATTAATTTTTCTTTTAGTGATTGCGGATTTGATGCTTCAAAAAAATATTCATCCGTGAGCATATCTAAATGGCCACCAACATTTGTAACGAGCGCATAACAACCGGATGCAATTGCTTCCAGCACTGTTAATCCCATGCTTTCAAAATAACTTGCTGAAATAAAAATTGCTGCGTTGCCATAAAATGTTTTCATCACTTCACTTTTGTTATCAATCCATCCGTGAAATTTTACAACTGTTTCTAATCCGTTTTCTTTTGCTTTTTTTTCAAGAAAGTTTCTATAAGGGCCATCTCCAATTATATCAACTGTCCATCCTGTCATATTGATTTCTTTCATAGCCTGCAAAATATCCTGCACGCCTTTATTTACAAATAATCTTGCAACTATGAGAATTTTTTTCTCCTTTGATAGTGGTGTAAAAAGTGTTGGGTCTATTGTATAAGGAATCACAACAAAATTTCCTTCTGTTGTATGTTCTTTAATTTTCTCCTGCAAAAATTTTGATGGAGTTGTTACTACATCAGCTTCGCGAATTATTTTTTTCCAGGTTCTTTTTATTAATGGATAAATAAACCTGAATCGTTTGTTGTATCCTAAAACATCACTTCCATGACTTGTGATAATATAATTCAATCTATAATTTTTTTTCACCCAAAGCGAAATCAGTCCTGTTGGAATAATAAAATGAGTATGGTTGATATCATACTTTTTATTTTTCAAAAATGTTTTCAAAAAGATTTTTGCTGAAACGATATACGACAATTGTTCCCATGGATAACATATTTCTTTTTTGGTACGAAGGCAGCGGATTCTGTAAATGTTGATTCCTTCTTTTATTTCGAATGAGGGTAAATTTTTAAAAGCCATTGTAACCACATCAACCGTATGACCTAATCGCACATAGCGTTTTGCTATTTCATAAGATGCAGGACTTGCACCGCCACCAAGCGGAGGGAACTCATAATTTAGCATTAATATATTCATGCTCACCCTTTCGGCAAAATAATATTTTTAATCCAGGATTTGTTTTCCATGTACCACTCAACTGAACGTTTTAATCCTTCATCGAAACCAATCTTTGGTTGCCAATTTAAAACTCTATCAGCTTTTGAAATATCAGCCCATGTTTCGGCAACATCGGCTTTATGAAATGCTTTGTTTATTACGACAGCTTTTTTTCCTGTGTATTCTTCGATTTTCGAAATCATATAATTCATTGGTATCGGATTTTTTCCTCCTCCAAGATTGATTATTTCATAACCTGTGGCTTCGTAAGCTTTAAGCGTTCCTTCGGCAATATCATCTATGTAAGTAAAATCGCGGGACTGTGTTCCGTCACCAAACATTTCAATTGGTGTGCCTTCATCAATCCATTTTATAAAACGGAAAACGCTCATGTCGGGTCGCCCCGCAGGACCGTAAACTGTGAAGTAGCGAAGTATGGTAATGTTGAAATTAAAAAGATAGTGATAACTATAAGCCAAAACTTCGGCTGCTTTTTTTGAAGCGGCATACGGTGAAATGGGTGTATTAACAGGAAGCGTTTCAGAAAAAGGCATGGGTTGATTTGCATACAGCGATGAACTTGATGCAAGCACCATGCGATTGATATTATGCTTGCGCATCATTTCTAAAAGATTCAAAGTGCCGTCAGCATTGGTGGTCATATACACATGAGGATTTTCAATGCTGTAACGGATGCCTGCACGAGCTGCAAGATTTATTATACCGTCAAACTTATACGTTGAAAATATTTTTTCAAGCCCATCAGCATTTTCAATATCGGCATGAATAAACTTAAATGACTTGTGTACCTGTAATTTTTTTAAACGATATTCTTTTAAGCGCACATCATAATAATCGTTCATGTTATCAATGCCGATTATTTCATCACCTCTGTCTAAAAGCAGTTGTGCTGTTTTGCTTCCTATAAATCCGTTGGAGCCGGTGACGAGGATTAAAGCCATGCAGAGTTTTTGTTTTTTCCACAGGTTACACCGGTGGTTATTCACAGGCAACCCTATTCAGGGTTGACTGTTACCTATTGAATTTTCAATTTTCAGTAATCTCTTTTATGCTGTACGAAATATCTTTTGTGGTTTCGTAATAATTTTTCACGAGTATGTCTGATATTAATCCTAATACAAAAAGAAGGATACCTGTGATGACAAAAAATACTGTCATCAATGGGAGTAACGTATTTGATAAATCCTGGTGTACATATAAATATGAATATATGGTGGCGCAAGCGAATATTCCCCCGATAAAAAGAAAGAATAGCCCGATTCCTCCAAGCAAATGCAAAGGCCGCACAGCAAATTTATTCCAGAACCAAACTGAAATCATATCAATAAATCCTTTGAAGGTGCGGGTCCAGTTATATTTTGTTTTTCCTTTTGTACGCGGGCGATGGTTTACTTCCAACTCACCGATTTTAAATCCCTTAATTTTTAAAATGGCTGGAATAAACCTGTGCATTTCGCCATATAGTGTAAGGTGATCGAAACATTCTTTTTTATAAACTTTCAAACTGCATCCGCTGTCGCTTATGCCATCGTTGATCATAAATTTACGAAGATAGTTAGCGCCACGCGAAACGAGCCGTTTCATAAAACTATCTTTTCTTTTTTTCCTCCAGCCCGAAACTACATCAAGATCATTTTCTTCAAGATAGCTGATCAGTTGCGGAATATCTTTCGGATCATTTTGCCCGTCACCATCCATGGTAACGATGTAATCGTTTTTGGCATGTTTGAATCCTGCATCCATTGCAGCAGTCTGCCCGAAATTTCTGCGAAAGGTAATCAGCCGAACAGGCGAAAGTTTTTTTATCACTTCGCGTGTTTTGTCTGTGGAGCCATCATCAATAAAAATAATTTCATAATCAAATTGATTCGCATTGCAGACATCAGTTATCTCTTTATGAAAGGCGGCAACGTTTTCTTCCTCGTTATAAACAGGAACAACAACGGAAATTTTTTTACGATAATCGGGCAGGGGATTCAATAGCAGAAAGTTAATTCATGAGGGGTGCAAAATGAGAAAAATTTCACAAGATTTAAGCCATAATTGAAAGTTAAGGAAGTTGTTATAAAATGTCACATTCTTTAGATTACCTTTTAAAAGAAAAATTTGCTACTCCTTCAACATAAATAATTAATGTGTTTCAAATACTTTTCTACTTTCACCCCGCTTTAAAACGTAACAATTATTTAAAGTTAACTTAACATAAGCAATGGCACTTAACTTCTTAAAATATCTTGTACCGCAGGACAAAAAATTTTTCCCGCTTTTTGAAAAAGCTGCCGCTAATCTTTCATTAGCAGGGAAAGCAATTTATGAATTGGTAATTTGTACTGATGAAGAAGAGCGCATACGGCTGATGCGCGAAATTGAAGACCTTGAACATACAGGTGATGATATCACCCATGAGATATTCAGCGAACTGAGTAAAAATTTTATCACACCATTTGATCGCGAAGACATACACCGTTTAGTTTCGGCATTGGATGACATATTAGATTACATTCATGGAAGCAGTAAGCGCATGCAACTGTATAATGTAAAAGTTTATACTCCTGATATGATCAAGCTTGCTGAATTGCTCCGTACGCAGATTGATGAACTGCGCAGGGCGATTTTCGAATTGAAAAACATGAACCGCATGCGCGATATCACCGATTCATTAGTTCGTATCAACAGTATCGAAAATCATGCTGACGATGTTTTTGATAATGCCGTTGCAAAATTATTTACAGATGAAAAAGATGCCGTGCAATTAATTAAAATCAAAGAAATTTTACAGGCATTGGAAACCGCAACTGATATGTGCGAAGATGCTGCAAATGTGATTGAATCAATAGTAGTGAAAATGGCATGACAAAAATTATAAATTATAAATTTTGAATTATAAATTGTGGATAACGTAAACCATAAACAGATTGCTTCGTTCCTCGTAATGACGAATAACGGTATTTCCATATTTCCATATTTCCATATTTCCTGATACCCGATATGTCATCAACCCTAATGATTGTAGTAATAGTATTCGCTCTCGTTTTTGATTTCATCAATGGCTTTCATGATGCTGCTAATTCTATTGCCACTGTAGTATCTACCAAGGTGCTTACTCCCTTTGTTGCTGTGGTATGGGCAGCAGCATTTAATTTTATTGCGTATTGGATATTCGAATTAAAAGTGGCAGATACCGTTGCAAAAACAGTGAAGGCTGAAAATATTACGCTCGTGGTTGTGCTTTCAGGATTGATCGCAGCCATTATCTGGAATCTTATAACCTGGTGGAGGGGCATACCTTCATCATCATCACATACGCTCATAGGTGGTTTTGCCGGTGCCGGTGTTGCAAATGCCGGCAGCTTACATGCGGTAAATCTTTCGGCTATAATGCCTGTTATTTATTTCATTGTGCTGGCACCGGTATTAGGAATGATCATTTCGTACTTTATAAGTGTGCTCACTTTGCATATTTGCAAGAGATCAAATCCTTCAAAAGTGGATAAAATTTTCAGACGCTTGCAGCTCGTTTCATCAGCAGCTTACAGCCTGGGGCATGGTGGTAATGATGCACAAAAAGTGATGGGAATTATAGCAGCGGCTATGCTTTCGCAAGGTATAATTGGCGACATTAAAGAATTACCCGAGTGGGTTCCCCTGGCTTGTTATACATCCATAGCAGCAGGTACAATGATTGGCGGATGGCGCATTGTAAAAACTATGGGACAAAAAATAACCAAGCTTACACCTTTTGAAGGCTTTAGTGCCGAAACTGCCGGGGCAATAACTTTATTTGCAACGCAACATTATAAAATTCCTGTTTCAACAACACATACCATTACAGGTTCCATTATCGGTGTTGGATTAACCAAAAGAATTTCTGCTGTAAGATGGGGAGTAACCATTCAGTTGATCTGGGCGTGGGTGCTTACCATCCCGGTTACGGCTGGTCTTGCAGCACTTATATTTTTACTGCTGAATACTTTTTTGTAGGAAAATATTTTTTCGTTGGGTTAATGAATGAGCAAAAACGGATCACTTTTAACTTTATACCACTGAGCTTACTTCTTTAGCCCTATCAATATTGACTTTTGAGCCGGTAATGGTTTGCCCGTTTTTTTTAGAGAGAAGATAATCCTTGTTCAGACATTCATTGTACCGTTTCAACACTAATTGTTTTTTCCGCTATAAGTCTTGAAACATCTTTGTACAATCAATTGGAGTTTTTTATTAATCCCCGTTAATTAAACCATAAATGAAAAGAGTACAATTACTAATTCTGTTATTTATTTTATCGCTAAAAGGTTATTCACAAATAACCCCATTATGGACTAATACCTATCAAGGTACAGGAGATAACTCAGATCGCTATAATGCCATTGCAAAAGACGGTGCGGGCAATATATATCTCGCAGGATATACCTTTCAAACCGGCCAGGACAAAAACTATCTTTTGGTAAAAATTAATCAGTCTGGCGTTGTTCTTTGGAGCCGTGTTTATAATAACAGCACAGCAAATGGATCTGACAAAGTTTTTTTCGTAGGTGTTGATGGTCTTAACAATGTATATATTTCAGGAACTACTGATGGCGGTTCAATTAATCAGAACGACATCCTCACACAGAAGTATGACGCGAGCGGAACCATGCAATGGACTGCTACTTACAACAATGTGTTGGCAAATCAGAATGAAGAACCGTTAGGTATGAGCGTGGATAACAGCGGTAACGTTTATATAACAGGTTTGAGTGATAAAGATTCAACTGCCTTTACTAATGACGACATCATTACTTTAAAATACAACACAGCAGGAACATTGTTATGGTCTGCAAGAATTAACGGTGTAGGAAACGGTACCGATCGTGGCAGTTCAATTACAAGCGACAATGCAGGTAATTGTTTTATTACAGGCCGCACTTTTACAAATAATGCAAGTGCCGATGATGTGATTACGGTTAAATATAATTCGTCAGGAGGTGAAACATGGCGCAATGTTTATAACAGAAACGGGAACAATGATCGTGGAGAAGCTATTGCAATTGATGATAGCGGAAATGTTTTTACAACAGGTCGTTCCTCAAACGGAAATAGCTATGATTTTGTTTTGATCAAATATAACGCAGCAGGTCTGCCGCAGTTTACATCTTTTTACAGTACCACACAGGATGAATATCCTTCGCGAATTGCATTGGATGCAAACCGAAATATTTTAGTAGCAGGGCAAAGAGATGTAGATCCTTCGGGAGGAACTAATAACTACGATTATCAATTAGTAAAATTTAATCCGTCAGGTGTTCAGCAGTGGGCACAGTCATTCGGAAATGCGGCAAATAATGCCGAAGATCCCAATGGATTACTTACCGATGCATCGGGCAATATTTATATTACAGGCAAGAGTGATGTAAGTACCACAGCAGGTGTTGTTGCAAATAATTACCTGACAGTGAAATACGATGCATCGGGAGTGTTGCAGTGGTCAGCATATTTTAACGGAACTGCTGTTAACAGTGACGACATAGCCGAAGGAATGGTATTGGATGGAGCAGGAAACATTTATGTTGCCGGTGGTGCACAAAATTTAAATACCCAAAAGGATGGCATGGTCATTAAATATAATGTCTCAACCGGTGCTGTTACATTATCGCAGGTTTATAACGGAACAGGTGAATACACAGATAAGATTCAGGGAATTACCACTGATACACTCAACAACGTTTATGTTACAGGATATGTTTATAATTCTGAAAGACGAAAGGATCTTTTTACAAGAAAAATAAATGCAGCAGGAACTGTATTATGGACCAGCGTTTATGACTTTGTTCAATCTGACGATGAAGGCAAAGCAATAGCTGTGGATGATAGCGGATACGTTTATGTAACAGGACAAAGTATAGGTTCAGGCACCAGCGATGATTTTATAACAATAAAGTATGATGCTGCCGGCAATCAATTATGGGCCAGCCGTTACAATTTTGCAAACGAAGCCGATGTGGCAGTTTCTATTGCTGTTAATATTGCCGGTCTTGTATTTGTTACAGGCTACAGTGATGCCAACCCTTCAAGCTTTGTAACCGATTATGATTATGCTACTATAAAATATTCAGCTACGGGAAATGAAATGGCAGTGACAAGGTATAGTGGTGCCGTTAACAAACCCGATCGTCCTGTTAAGTTAATAATCTCAGGAAGCAGTGTTTACGTAACAGGCCGCAGTTCAAATGCTTCCAACTATGATATTGTAACTATTAAATATCCTTTCAGCTTAACTCAAAGCTGGGTTGCAACTTATGCGGGCACAGGCAATGGTGATGATGTACCTGCTGACCTTACAGTTGAGAATGGAAATGCTTATGTCACCGGCTACTCATTTAACGGAGTTTCAGATGATATAGTAACGTTGAAATATACTTCAGCCGGACTTCAATCGTGGGCTGCAACTTATAACGGTGCTTTGAATGGTAGTGATCGCCCCGGTGCAATGACCATAAATGCAAATGGAGTTTACGTAACCGGCCGCACAACAGTTGGTCTTGGTGCTGACAGCGCTGATTTTATAACAGTAAAGTATAACAAAACTTCAGGAGCCCAGGTTTGGAGTAATATTTATAATGGTCCAGGTGCAGGATATGACAAAGGAACTGCAATAGTTACCAATGTAGTGGGAAGTATTATTGCATCAGGAGATATTACCAACAGTGGCACCACTACAGATATGAGTACAATTCTATATGATGATAATGGAAATCGTAAATGGATTGCCAACTATAATGGTGCAGGTAACGGAGATGATGCTGTAAGAGCAAACCTTCTTGATAAAACAGGATTTTTGTATGTAGCAGGTTATGTTACAGGAGCAGGCTCCGCAGGTTTTGATGCTACTACTTTGAAATATTGTCCACAGCCGGGGGCTTCAGCCGGTGCTGATGTTGCTGTATGCAAAGGTTCGGGTACCACACTAACAGCTTCTGGTGGTAACAGTTATTTATGGACACCGGCTGCGGGATTGAGCAGCTCTGCAATTTCAAATCCTGTTGCATCGCCTGTTGCAACTACCACCTATACGGTAACAGTTAGTAATACGCAAGGTTGTTCAGCTACAGCCACAATTAAGGTTACAGTTAACTCAGTGCCTTCTGCAACAATTATACCTTCGGGAACGGATACCATTTGCAGTGGTGATAGTCTTTTGCTTAGTGCAAATTCAGGTGCAGGTTTGACATATCAATGGAAAAAAGGAACTACGGTTATTGCCGGTGCTGCGGGCATATCATATTATGCTAAAACAGCGGCTTCATATAAAGTTTTAGTTACAAATAGTGGAGGTTGCACAAAGCTTTCTGTCACTGCCAAAATTGTTTATGGAAATCCAACGGCAACAATAACAGCAAGTGGCCCAACTTCTTTTTGCGCAGGCGACTCTGTAATATTTACTGCTAACTCTGGTGCAGGTTTTACTTATCAATGGAAAAAGGGAACAACTAATATCGCAGGTGCAACAGGTATTTCTTATACAGCAAAAACTGCCGGCATTTATAAAGTAGTTGTAGCAAGTTCAAATGGTTGTACTAAATTATCTACAGGTAAAACAGTAACTGTAAATTGTCGTACAGTAAATAATGCGATTTCCGATTTGGAATATGCAGTTGTTAATCCTAATCCATTTAGTAATTCATTTCAACTCAACCTGAAATCTGAAAGTGATGAAAAGATCCGGGTTGTAATTTACAATGTGATAGGAAGCAAGGTTTACGAGTCAGAATTATTTGATAATAATGATGAAAAGAGTTTTGGCCAGGACCTTAACCCGGGAATATATTTTGCAGAAGTGATTCAAGGCGATCATCATCAAATGTTGCGCGTTGTAAAGGCCAGGTAAAACATCAATAATTTAATAATTAAAAAGTAATCCACATATCATGAATAACATAAAGAGATTTATAAGCTGTATAATAATGCTGATAGTACTTACAACTTCAGCATACCCTCAAATTGCACAGCAGTGGGCAACAACTTATAATGGCCGTGGCGATTATAACGATAGGTTTACATGTATTGTTACTGATAATGCAGGCAACATTTATGCGGGCGGTTCAACAAATAACATAGCAACCAACCGCGATTTTCTTGTTGCTAAATCAGATGCTAACGGAAATGAGATATGGCGCAAAACTTATAATTGTCTTGGCAACGGTCCCGATGAAGTGCTTGCAATAACTGTGGATGCAACATCAAATGTTTATGTAACGGGATTCGGAAAAAGCGAGGAGTTCGGAAATGATTTTCTCACTATTAAATATGATGCTTCTGGTAATCAACTTTGGGTGCAGCAATACGATTATTCAGCGCATCAATATGACCAGGCAAACTCTATATGTGTAGATGCATCAGGCAATGTTATAGTTACCGGCCAGAGTGATAGCGATCCTTCCGCATATACTGATGATGATTACCTGACGATAAAATATGATGCAAATGGTGTGCAGCAGTGGACTGCAAGATTTGCAGGATTAGGTGCAGGCACCGATCGTGCAGCAAAAGTTTTAGCTGACAGCAATGGCGACATTGTTATTACCGGCAGGGCTAACAACGGCAGTAATGATGATTACGTAACCATAAAATATAATGCAGCAGGTGTGCAGCAATGGATTCAATATGGTGACAGAGGAGGTAATGACCGGGCAACAGCCATGGTGATGGATGCATCAGGAAATGTTTATGTGACTGGACGAAGTAGTAATGGTAACAATGATGATTTCTATACTATAAAATATACAAGTGCCGGTACACAGGGCTTTACTAAAATTTATGATTTTGTAGATGATGACAGGGCAACTGCGATTGCAATTGACAGTTCCGGAAATATAATCATAACAGGGCAAAGTGATGCAAACCCCAATGGAACCCGCAACTGGAATTACCGTACGGTAAAGTATAATACTATCGGAACCCAGGTATGGGCTTCGTCTTATGATGGAGCAATTGGCCAGGATGATTTACCTTATGCGATTGCTGTTAATGCAGCAGGGGCTATTTTTGTAACAGGTGTAGCCGATGCAGATCCTTCAGCAGAAATTGTTAACGATATAGTTACAGTTAAATATTCATCAGCCGGGGTACAAACCTGGGCAACAACTTATTCAGGTTCCGGAGGTTTTGATGATGAAGGTAATGCGGTAACTATTGCTGCTAACGGGTCTTGTGTAGTTGCAGGTTATATTGAAGACAACCAGCAGCAACGGAGTGGTTTGGTTGTTAAATATTCAACTACAGGTGCCCAAACCTGGGGTTATATTTTTGACGGCATAGGTGATAACTCAGACAATGTACGTGATTTAAAAGTTGACAATACCGGCAACGTTTATGTATCGGGTTATAGTGTTGGTTTTAATTCTGACCGCGATATATGTACTATTAAAATGAATAGCAATGGTGATACACTTTGGGTGAAACGTTTAAATGGCACATCACCCGATAGTGATGATGATGCTAATTCAATTGATGTTGATGGTTCAGGAAATGTAATCGTTTCGGGCTTTTCAAAAAACAGCGGTACATCAAACGATATTACTTTGATAAAATACAATTCTGTTGGCGATACACTTTGGACAAATTATTATGATTCACCGGTTCATGAAACAGATAAAAGTTATGCCATGGCAACTGATGGAAATGGAAATATTTACCTGACCGGCAGAAGCGATTCTGACCCTTCAGTTTTCTCAAATGATAATTGCATTTCATTAAAATATAATAATGCTGGCAGCGAATTATGGAATCAAACAATTGATGGTGCAACTCATGGTGCCGACCGTGGAAGATTTATCCGTGTTGCTGCAAGTGGTAATATATACATTTCCGGCCGCACTTTTAACGGTACCAACAATGATATACTTCTTGCTAAATATAATAATACCGGCACTCAACAATGGGCTGTTACTTATGACAGCGGCACAGGTGATGATGATGCAAATGATTTCGAAATTGATGCAAACGAAAATTTATACATCACAGGGTTTAAGGCAAACAATGGTGTAGCTGATTTCGATTACCTCACCATGAAATACAATAGTGGAGGAGTGCAGCAATGGGTTAAGTTTTATAACGGTAATGGCAATGGTGATGATGTTGCCGAAAGATTGGTGCTTGATGCTACAGGTAATGTTTTTGTTACAGGATTTTCAGATGAAAACGCTACGGTTGATACCAATTATAATGTTGTCACCATTAAATATGATAATGCCGGAAATGCTGCTCAATGGACACAGATTTATAATGGAACTTCTAATCTCAATGATATAGCTGACGGAATTGCAACTGATAATTTCGGAAACATTTATGTGGCAGCACACACTGATAACGGAACAACAGTTAATCCGAATTATGATGTGTTGATTTTGCGATATGATAACAATGGCTCATTGAACTGGAGTACCACATACAATGGCGCTTCAGACACGAGTGATGTTCCCAACCTGATTAAAATTAATGGCAACGATATTTATGTTGCAGGCAGTTCGTGGGTTAACGGAAGGCAACGTGACATGCTCATAATTAAATACAGCGGATTTTTAAGTGTGAATGATTTGACAAATAGTACATCAATAAATATCGGACCTAATCCATTCACTGATGCTCTATACGTTAATAGCGTTCAAAGTGAATTGAAAAATTTAATATTTCAATTATATGATATAACCGGACGCTTAATAACTGACAGTAATATTAATGCTGATGGTTCTGTAATGTTCAATTCAGCTCAAATGGCTGAAGGTCTTTACACCTATCGTATTTCTCAAAACAACACTGTAATTAAAACAGGTTTAATTGAACACAGGCAATAACTAATTACAATATTTCTGACAAATGAATATAATACAAATCTCTGATCTCTTTAACACTATAAATTCTGATAATATGAAGATTAAAAAAACAATTGTAACCAAGGATATTGATAAATATACTTTGGTTGCTTCGCTGAACAAAACGTACAATCCTATTGCCGGTGATGCCGCAATATTTGAAATCATTGAGCCTGGCAAGCACATCACTGTGCAAAGTGACAGCAAAAGGAATGTCGCCATTTTTCCAGGTGATTACATCATGGCGGCTTTTGCCGATCGCTATGCAACATCTCAATTTGAAGGTTATGTTCCTGAAACACCACAGGATGTATATCACATTTTAGGTGCAGGCGGTGCGATAGGAATTGTGAAATCGAAAAATTATGCACTTAAAGATATTGAACCTACTACTTTAAAATTGGTTGGATATTGTTGTGATGAAAATGGAAAAGTGTTGAACACAAAATTCTATAAAAAACAACTTTCTGAATTTAATGCATCGGTTCCTTTTGAAACTAAAATTGTTTTGTCCGTTGGTTCAACCATGGACAGCGGTAAAACAACTACTGCGGCATTTGTGGCACGCGGTTTAAAAACTACCGGTAAAAAAGTAGCCTTTATTAAGTTTACAGGAACATGCTATACAAAAGATAAAGACTTTGTATTGGACTGCGGTGCTGATGTTGCTGTTGATTTTTCTGACATGGGTTTTCCATCAACATTCATGTGCAGCAAAAAAGATCTGCTTAATCTTTATCAGTCATTAATAAACTCATTGGTAAAAGAAAGACCCGATTATATTGTGATGGAAATCGCAGATGGATTATTGCAACGCGAAACAAATTTTCTGCTGAAGTCAAAAGAATTTATGTCAACTATTCATTCAGTAGTATTTTCATGCGGTGACAGCTTAAGTGCTTTTTATGGCATTCAATTATTAAAAGAATTCGGAGTTACTCCTGCATTCATTAGCGGGCTTTTCACTATGAGTCCTTTGTTGATTGAAGAAGTGAAGCAGAATTGCAGTGTTCCGGTGTTGACCATTGACGAATTAATGACCGGTGAATTTAATCACCTGTTTATAAACTCGGTTTCGGTTGCAGCCTGATGATTACGAAATATGAGCTGATTAAAAATTTTTTCAGGGAACATTCGCTTTGGGTGATTGCAACTTTTCTTACAGGCGTTTCTAACTCGGTCTTAAATGTTTTACTTCCGCTAAGCATCGGTAAATTTTATGAAATAATTTTTCATGATAATTCAACCAAAGGCAAAATAATGTCTTTGCTGCATATTGAAGCATCATCTATAGAAACGTTTTTTATATTGTTTGGCTTACTGTTGATTTTAAAATGGATGTTCACCTGGTTTGAACGTTATTCAATTGGCGTGATCACCGAAAAATTTTCAAAAGAAATGCGTGAGTTATTATTTACTTCCCAGCTTTCGCAATCGGTAACAACATTTGGTCTTAAAGCCCCCGGAAGATATTTGTTGAGATACAGCGGTGATCTCAGTTCAATACAACGATACATCAGCAGGGGCATAATTTATTTCACAGCCGATATAGTTTTTATCATTCTTGCACTCTTCATGTTTTATTCTGTGAATGCAAAACTTGCACTTGCACTCATTACCATGTTTCCTGTTGCTTTTCTGATTCTTATTCCGCTTAATAAAAAACTGAGAGCAACCATCACAGAAAAAAGAAATCAGCAATCAGACAACATTCACTTTATCAGCAATCGCTTAAATTCCTTTTTTACTATTAAAGCATTTAACCGCGAAACACCCGAAGAAAATGCTTTTGCAAAACGCTCACGAAAATATTATGATGCTTCGATGGCATATCATCGCATCAATTCTTTATACCAGTCTTTTCAGCCTTTGTTGATTTATGCCACTATCGGTTTAATATTATTTATCGTTTATAATTATCGTCATGTCTATCACATCAGCAGGAGTGATGTGTTCGTTTTTATATTATTGATGCTATACATGAGAACGGTTTTAAAACGAATTTTACAAGTTCATGTAATCTGGCAATCGGGTAAATTGTCTTTTGAAAAATTACTCAACATTGTGAATCAACCAAAAGAAGAAAGAGCAACAGAAATAGAAATTAAAAAAACAGAAGGAGAAATTGTTTTTGATGATGTTAGTTATGGATATAATGACAATAACATATTTATTAAAAACAAATCATTCAGAATCCCTGCACGAAGCATAACGCACATTTCAGGAAATCACGGAAGTGGTAAATCAAGTTTACTTAAGTTGATGTTGCGTTTAGCGAATCCGTTAAGCGGTAATATTTTTATTGATGATGTCAAATTTGATAATGCCTCAGCATTTCAGCTAAGAAAAAAAATATCACTGGTAAGCACAGAGGCTCCACTGCTCGGTAACAGGGTTTACAAATGCATCAGTTATAACAACAGTGATAACAAGCGGCAGCAAGCTGTAGAATTGCTTTATAAGCTTGGCTATGCAAAAGATCCTGTTGATGAAAGTGTGCTTGATGAAAATATTGGTGAAGGGGGCAAATCACTTTCAGCAGGTCAGCGCAAGTTATTGTGCTTTGCACGAGCTTTGCTAACCAACAAGAAAATAATTTTATTGGACGATCCTTTTGCTGATTCAGACATTCAGTCAACTGAAAAAATAATTGCTTTATTAAACGAGTTAAAAAGAAAACATACTATTGTAATTGCTTCAACTGATTTACCAGCGTCCCTTAATGTTGATCATGCGATAAAAATTTAATCCCCACAAAAAATGAAAAAGATATTGTTACTTATTGCAACGGTTACTGTATTAGTTACAGCATGTAAGAAAGATCCAGGATTAGGCGGTGATGCTGCCATTCGCGGCAAAGTGCATGTGAAACATTATAACAGCACATTTACTCAATTTATTGGTGAATATGACGGTGCTGATTTGTATGTATATATAACGTATGGTAACCACGTAGGCTACGATACACGCATCAAATCTGATTACAAAGGCGAGTTTGAATTTCGCTATCTCTATCCTGGCGACTATAAAGTTTATTTATATTCTATTGATTCAACACTAACTGAACCGAGTGGAACAGTAGCTGTTGTGAATCAAGTTCATTTAAATGGCCGCAAAGAGCAATATGATTTGGGAACGATAGATATTTTTAATTGAAGAATCTTAGCCACAAAGGCTCAAAGAAAAGTATAAATGGAACTTGGCGTCTTTGTGCCTTAGAGGCAATAAATATTTAAAATGAAAAAGAATTTAATTTATAAAGTGTGTCTGTTTTTTATCGCATTGCTGTTCAGTGAAAATTTGATAGCGCAATCGGTAAAAGATATTGTTGATCTTAAAATCAAAACAGTTTATTCAAAAACCGTTGATGCAAGAAAGACTCAGAAAAGCATTAAACACAACATTACGAAATATGATAAACATGGAAATGTTATTGAAGCAATTGAATTAAATGATGATAGTGTAATTACCAAATGGGAAAAATTTAAGTACAATAATCATGATGATGAAACTGAATATCAACTATCGGATACAGCAGGTAATGTAACAAAGACTACCATCACAACTTATGATAAGTGGAACCAGGAAGCGGAAAAGATAACAAAAGATGCTTCGGGCAAAGTGCTGGAAAAAGTAGCTTCAACTTATGATGTAAACAATAATAAAATATTAGAAACAACAACTGATAAGGATGGAATCATAATCCGTAAAGTGTTATTTGAATACGATAACAAAGGCATGATAAAGAGCCGGAAGTTTTACAATGAGAAAGGTGAGTTAACCTACTCGAAAGAACACATCTACAATTAATGCAATTCAGAAAAAAATGTTGAATAATGAACTGAATAATGAATGTTGAAGTTTTTAATCTACAGAATAAAATTATAGCATCCTCTAATGCAATTCAAAATCAAAAATATTTTTCCTTTCTTAAAACGACTTTTACTTTTCGTTGTAACAACTTTAATCAGTTGTTATAATTGTTCCGCGCAGCAAAAAGATTTTGAAGGAATATTCAGTATTAATCTTGAGAAAAAAATTTCGCGGTCATTTTCAATTGGTGTGCTGCAGCAAAATGCATTCAATCAGAATCTCAATGAACTTGGGTATTGGTTTTTAGAGGCAGGTTTAGATTACAGGCTAACCAGGAACTTTACGCTCAGTGGTGCTTACCGTTATATGGAAAGAAGAAACAGGGGTAACTTTTACCATACACGTCAATTGCTTATCGGAGATTTTACTTATTCGAAAAGCGTAAAGCGATTTTCGTTTTCAATGCGCGCCCGTTTTCAAAACATGTACTATGGTGATTTATTGGAAACTGATTATCGCGCACCTAAGTTATATAACCGCGATCGGTTTACGTTACGTTATAAGATAAATTACTATTTAGCTCCATATATTTCGACCGAAATATTTTTTCCGCTTAACAATCCCGTTAACAAAAGTATGAACCAGGTCCGTGGAACCATTGGGTTTTTTTACCAGTTCAACGAACGCTTTAAAACGGAAATTTATTACCAGGTTCAGCAACAGTTGAATGTGAAAAATAAATACACTTATTATGTCTTATCTTTAAACCTGTATTATAAGCTTTAGTTTATGTCAAGAATTATTCTGATATTATTTTTTATTTCAATGACTGGAATTTCGTATGTTGATGCGCAGGCAAAAAAGAATCTGATGAAACATTCTATAGCAATAGCCGTGCACGGAGGTGCGGGCAATCTCAAAAAACTTGGACTTACACCAGAGCAGGAAAAAAATTATCGCGACACGCTTGCTTTGGCGCTCCATACAGGCTATGAAATTTTAAAAAAGGGCGGAAGCAGTGTTGATGCAGTTCAGGCTGCCATCAATGTATTGGAGGATTCGCCATTATTTAATGCAGGCAAAGGCTCAGTATTTACCAATGACAGCATTAATGAAATGGATGCTGCAATAATGAATGGTGCCGATCTTAAATGTGGTGCTGTGGCAGGTGTGCGCACTATTAAAAATCCGATTAACGCAGCACGGGTGATTATGGATAGCTCGCAATTTGTTTTTCTTTCAGGACGTGGTGCTGAAAAATTTGCTGCCGAACAGCATCTCGAAATTGTTGACCCTTCTTATTTTTATACAAAATCACGTTGGGATCAATTGCAAAAATTAATTCATACCGATACTGTTGCACTTGATCATGATTCAACTACAGGTGATATAACACCGATGAAGGATGAAAAATTCGGTACGGTGGGATGTGTGGCAATTGATGAGCATGGAAACCTTGCAGCCGGAACTTCAACAGGCGGACTTGCCAATAAAAAATACAATCGTATTGGTGATTCACCTTTGATTGGTGCAGGCACTTATGCGAATAATAAAACATGTGCAGTTTCCTGCACCGGCAAAGGCGAAGATTTTATCCGTTTGGTTGTTGCTTATGATATTTCTGCTTTGATGCAATACAGGAATATCACTTTAAAAGATGCTGCCACTTATGTGATTATGCAAAAGCTAAAAAAAGCAGGCGGACGCGGAGGTTGTATCGCCATTGATAAATACGGACACATTCAAATGCCTTATACCACCGATGGAATGTTCAGAGGTTATATTGATACAAAAGGAAAAATGAATGTGATGATTTGGGAGAAGTGAGGTGATATTATTGTTGTTTTATTTTCCGAACGTAGCAAAAGCCAGCACATCTTTTTCAGTGATGTTTTTATCACAAAGAATAATCAGGCGTTCAATTACATTTCGCAATTCGCGTATGTTACCGGTCCAGTTTATTTTTTGTAATTCATTGTAGGCAGCGGTGGTAAATGTTTTAAGAGGCATTGAATAATCTTCACAAATTTCTTTTGCAAAATAATCGGCAAGAATGGGGATGTCATCTTTTCTGTCATTGAGTGAAGGCACATGAATCAAAATCACACTGAGGCGGTGGTACAAGTCTTCGCGAAAATTTCCTTTTTCAATTTCTTTTTTGAGGTCTTTATTGGTAGCCGCAATAACACGCACATTTACTGAAATATCTTTTTCGCCACCCACACGTGTAATTTTATTTTCCTGCAAAGCGCGAAGAACTTTGGCTTGCGCACTTACACTCATGTCGCCAATTTCATCCATGAATATGGTGCCACCGTTTGCCTGTTCAAATTTGCCGAGACGTTGTTTGATAGCAGATGTAAACGAACCTTTTTCATGACCGAATAATTCACTCTCAATTAGCTCTGATGGTATAGCCGCGCAGTTAACTTCAACCAAAGGCAAAGCAGAGCGGTTACTTTTTTCGTGAAGCCATCTTGCTACCAATTCTTTTCCTGTTCCGTTATCACCGGTGATGAGTACACGCGCATCGGTAGGTGCAACTTTATCAATCAAATCTTTTATGCGTTTTATTGGTTCCGATTCGCCAATCATGGACGCTGTTTTATAAATTTTCTTTTTAAGCGTTTTGGTTTCAGTAATGAGTGTTGATTTATCCATTGCATTACGCAGTGTAATAAGCAGGCGGTTTAAGTCAAGCGGCTTACTGATGTAATCAAATGCGCCTTTCTTAATAGCTTCAACAGCAGTTTCAATATTGCCGTGTCCGCTTATCATTACTACGGGAACATCAGGTTGTCTTTCCTGTAACTTATCAAGCACTTCAAGCCCATCCATCTTACCCATTTTTATATCACAAAAAATGAGATCGAATTTTTCTTTCTCGGCAATTTTCAAACCTTCTATTCCATCAGCAGCTTCCATCACTTCATGCTTTTCATATTCAAGAATTTCGCGCATCGAATTTCTGATGGGGCGTTCATCATCTATAACTAAGATTTTTGACATTGTTGGGGATTGGGAATTATGTTAATTGGGTAAATTGGTAATTGGGTAATTCGTAATTGCGAGGAACGAAGCCCGACCGAACGGAACGGGCGGGCAATCTGTTGAATCTTACAACATTCTTAATTTGCAATTTATAGTTTCTGATTCTCGCTTTTGATTTCGGAATTTATTCTTTGTTTTCTTCTTACAAATCCGAATGCAAAAGCCAGCAATGCAATGATAAAATATCCAATGGATTCACTTAATGACTTTGTGATTAGTTGGAAAATTCCAATTAAAAATGAAATTGAACCAATGGTAAACCACATTATTTCAAGAATTTTTAAAGTCTTCATATCTTGATTTACGATTTATGATTCATCCATAGTAATGTGTCTGACACCCGAAAAAGGTGTCTGACACAATCCAATTTCCAATTTTCAATTTTCCAATTTCAACTTATAATTATTTCAAACTGTCTTCTTTATTTATTGTAATATTTCCTTTAGGATGAAGTATTTTATATTTTGTAAAATCCTGGTTGGCTTCTAAACCTTCGCCCATAATAACTTCGGTAGAAGTAGTAATTTTTACAAATGCATCTGAGGTATATTTACCAGTTCTTTCATCATAAGTTAATTGCTCGGTATTGAGCTGATCTCCCTTTGCATTCCGCACTACCACATCATTACGGGCTTCCAGCGTTTTTTTCAATTCATCCCTTATTGCGTATTTAGCAGTAAGGGTGCTTGTTTCTTTCGCCTCATTATCATAAAAAAACATTTTAACTCCTTTTGGCAATTCAGTATGTGGCTGTTTTTCATAATAGCGAAGCATGACAGGGGTTTGCAATCTTGCTTTTATATGTGCTGAATCGCTGTAAACTATTTCAAGACCGTTAACCGTTTCGGTAGGTTCATTATTTACCTTAGTAATACGATTAATCTCGCCCTCATCATTTTTGCATGATAAAATTACCAGGCAAAGCAGTGTAAAAAGTGTTAATCCAATGTATTTTAAAAAATGCATTTTATAGGGTGAATGAAAGAACAAAAGTAACAGAAGGAATTTAACAGTAAAAGCTAAGCGTTGCGATAAGCAATTTCAAAAAGAAGACTTGTGAGAAACAGCCTGCTATCATCAATCATATTTTCTTTTGATAAACCATTGCTCAGTAATATTGAGGCCAAGATTAATTCGGAAATATTGCTCCTTAAGCAAATGATTATCTGTGGTGCCCCGCTGACCCAACTCAAAACTTACATTCATTCGTGAAAAATAATTTCCGAAAGCTGCCGTAACATTGTCTTTGCGGATAGGTATCCCAAACCCGAATGTAAAAGCAAATTCATTGATGGGCGTATTTCTCAGGTTGAGTTGTGTTTGCGTATATCGAAAACCGGCCCGATAGGTTACTCTTTGAAAGAAATTGATTGAATTAAATTTGGGAGTAAGTTCGCCACCGAATGAAAGCTTAAAAGAATTTTTTAACGAATCCTGAACATCACTCTGAATATATTTGCTCCATTGCTGAAAAGTAGCATCAGCTCCTATAAGCCAGTGGTAATGATCCTGCAATGAAATTCCCAACGCGATGTAAGAGGGCAGATTCACATCGTTTTTCAGGTTAGGCTGGTATAGCAAGGTGTCTTTTGGCAATTGCGTGCTCGCAAATTTTT
Organism: Bacteroidia bacterium; assembly: GCA_039931675.1. GTDB lineage: Bacteria > Bacteroidota > Bacteroidia > AKYH767-A > OLB10 > JAEUTH01. The sequence goes on from JBDTRM010000044.1 coordinate 62,198, forward strand.
TATAAGTATAACTTAAAATTTCATCAGTTTCGGTAACATGGTCTGAGTAAGTTCCGGTTACACCGATATTCAAACGAAGCCAGCGTGAAGCTTTCAACCGCTTTTTTTCCATTGATGATAATTCACGGGGCAGATTATCATCGGTAATTTTTATAGTGTCGCCTACAGCAGTTATGCTGTCGCGAACTGTGTAACGCTTAAAGTCTTTTTTATGGATATAAAAAAGCGAATCAGTTTTAAACAATCCTCCAAAATCAAAATTGAGTGTTCCGTAAGTTGAGCTTACTTTATAGGCGCTGCTATAAAATCCCTGTTCAATAAACTCAGTGTTTCGTGTTTTATTGATGGTGCCAAACAGGTAAGAAGTGTTGAAGCCAAGCGATAAGTTTCGGGTAATATGAAAACCGTTGCCAAAATATAACCTGTTCAATCCACCCTGGCCTGTAAACAAATTTTTATATGATACCGTGTCGGAAATAGTACCTGTAGTTTGAATATTGTAACCGGTTGTACTATATGGAATGATTCCGGCACTACCTCCCCATTTTTTATAGATAATGGGAAACCCGATGGCAATGTAACTTAAACCACCATTGTATCTTTTGCCGGTGGCATCATCAATCTTATAGCGGCTGCGTTCGCCACGTACAGCCATATCAAATACCGTTAACCGCAATGCTGCATAGCTTGCTGCATTATTAAAATTAAGCGACAGCGAATCGTTTTGTGCAATACTGAAACCGCCCATAGCCAACTGAGAAGTAAAGCCGCTGTATTGAATATCGCCCAGGCCGTATCTCGAATAAGGTGACTGAGAACCTGACTGCGAAAACGAGTAAGAGAAAGAAAAAAGCAGTAACAGAATTAAGCGAAATCGTTTATTCATCAGGTATTGTATTCAAGTATGTAATGAAGCCCTTTGAGGGTTAAAAAAGGGTCGGCAAAGATGCTTTTTTTTAAATGTTCCACAAACAAACGCCAATCGCCTCCTGTTAGTATAATGTTAAGGCCGGGAAATAATTCTTCGTATTGCGAAACGGTTTCAAGCACTTCGTTGATCATGCCTTGTTGAACTCCACTGCGTATAGAGTCTTCGGTAGTTTGCCCTATCAGCTTTGCTGATTTTTTTGGTTGGATAAGTGGCAGCCGGCCTGTGTATTCATGCAATGCTTTAAAACGCATCAACAATCCGGGCGCAATTGAACCACCATAATAATTACTTTTTTCGTCAACAAAATCAAATTTCAAACAGGTTCCTGCATCAATGATTAAAACATTTTTATTGGGGAATAAATTTGCTGCTGCTGCTGCATTTGCTATCCTGTCGCGACCGAGTGTGGCTGGAGTTTTATATAAATTTTTAAATGGGAGCAGGAGGGGGGAAGTGGTAGTGGTAGTGGTAGTGGTAGTGGTAGCAGAAGTAGCAGTGGCTGAAAGATTAATTGTTCTGAATTTTTTTTCAATAAAATTCTCAAGCTTTTGCGAATCACTTCTAACCGAAGAAATAATAACAGATTCAATTGTAACGGAAGAAATAATTTTTTGAAATTCTTTTTGTGAGATCAATCCATCAATTACAATATGTTTCTTCAATTTCGATTTATTGAAGATGCCAATTTTAGTTGACGTGTTGCCGAGATCAATTACAAGTTTCATTTTTCAAAGATAATGGCGAATATCTAAATAAAAGGCGATTAGCTTTTAGCCTTTAGCCATTGGCTATTAGCCATACATTATTTCTGTATTTATATATTTCTACATTTCCCTATTCCCATATTTCCCTATTTCCTTATTTCCAAATCTCCCAATTCCCAATCCCCATCCTTGCATTGTATATATTAAAAACTATTTTTGCGCCCTCAAAATTTAAATCCTGCTGGTACCTTAGCTCAGTTGGTAGAGCAAAGGACTGAAAATCCTTGTGTCCCTGGTTCGATTCCTGGAGGTACCACATAATAAAATCTGAAACCCCTGTAAACATATTGTTTGCAGGGGTTTTGTTTTTGTTGGTACAACATCATTACTTTTGAAAAATTATTCCTTCGCGCACCCTGACCCTAAAGGGCACAGCCGCACAAAGAAATCGTACATTGTACATTGTAAATCGTAACTCAAAATGCGTAAAACAAAAGCGCTTCTTACAATATTAGTTATTTATGTAGTAATGCAGTTTTGCTGGTGGGCTTACATGTTGGTTGATTTGAACAAAGAAGTTTTTCAACATAAGATTGAGCTTACAAAAATACAGGTAAATGCCGGCAATGCGCAGCAGAGCGCATTAAGGGATTTAGATAAAAAACTCCATTCGCGTTTTTGGATGGTTGCAGGCGAAGGCGCTGTATTCCTCATTTTGCTTATATTTTCAATACAAAGATTGCTGGTGGCTTATAATAAGGAAATGGAGCTGGCAAGGCAGCAGAAAAATTTTCTTTTATCCATAACGCATGAATTCAAATCACCATTGGCTGCTGTGAAATTAAACATGCAAACCATGCAGCGGCATAAGCTCGAATCGGATAAAGAAAAAATGATCATCAGTTCAACTATACAGGAAGCCGATCGTCTTAATAAATTAGTTGAAAATGCGTTGATGGCAGCACAAATTGAAACGCATACTTACCAGCTTGCAAAGGAGAAATTTGATTTTTCAGAATGTATAGCAACCAATTTGCAAAACCGCGCGGTTACATTGGAAAGAACCCATATAGTAACTGATATTGATAAAGATATTTACATCACAGGTGATTGCACTGCTGCTACTTCAATACTTCTGAACTTAATTGAAAATGCCGAAAAGTATTCAGGCGATCATCCTGAAATTAAAGTTTCGCTAAAGCAAAAAAATAAAGAAGTTATACTTACGGTTTCCGATAATGGCATTGGTATTGCCGATGAAGAGAAGGGAAAAATATTTGAAAAGTTTTATCGTGTGGGCAATGAAGATACCCGCAATTCAAAAGGAACTGGGCTTGGTTTGTATATTGTAAAACAGTTGGTAGATATGCATCATGCAAAAATAAGCGTACTGGATAATGCGCCAAAGGGAACTATATTCCAGGTAACATTTACAACTTAAAATGAAAAAAATATGTCAAAAAAACTTGCACTGCTGATTTTAGATGGATGGGGCGAAGCGCCAAAAATAAAATCTAATGCTATTGCCAATTCGAAAACCCCTTTTGTTGATTCGCTCTATAAAAATTATCCTCATGCGCAGTTGCTTACAAGTGGTGAGAACGTTGGTTTGCCCGATGGACAAATGGGAAATTCAGAAGTGGGTCACATGAACATTGGTGCAGGACGCATTGTATGGCAGGAGTTAGCGCACATCAACAGCGAAATCCGCGATCACAAAATTGATAAGAATAAAACCTTGCTTGATGCATTTGCTTACGCAAAACAAAATAACAAGCCTTTGCATTTTATTGGTTTGGTTAGTGATGGCGGAGTTCATTCACATATCAATCATTTAAAACGGTTGTGTGAACTTGCCGAAGAAAACGGTGTTGCAAATGTTTTTGTTCATGCTTTTACTGATGGCCGCGATACTGATCCGAAAAGCGGGTTGGGTTATATAAAAGAATTGCAACAGCATTTTGCAGATAAAAAACTAAACACAAAAATTGCAACTGTATGCGGGCGTTATTATGCAATGGACCGTGATAAGCGCTGGGAGCGGGTTAAGCTTGCTTACGATATGCTGGTTCATGCAAAGGGTAATCATTTTGATAATGCGATTGAAGCAATCGAAAGTTCGTATAGTGAAGGTGTGACTGATGAGTTTATTAAACCTGTTGTGATTACTGATGAAAAAAATCAGCCACTCACTGCAATAGAAAAAAATGATTGCGTGATTTGTTTCAACTTTCGCACCGACCGTTGCCGCGAAATAACAACAGTGCTTACGCAAAAAAATATGCCCGATTTTGAAATGAAAATATTACCGCTCTATTATGTTACCATGACGAGATATGATGAAACTTTTCAAAATGTGCATGTGATGTATGAAAAAGATAATCTTGTAAAAACATTGGGTGAGGCTTTATCAGCAGCAGGAAAATCTCAAATAAGAATTGCAGAAACAGAAAAATATCCTCACGTAACTTTTTTCTTCAGCGGAGGAAGAGAAGCCGTTTTTGAAAAAGAAAACCGCATCATGATTCCATCACCAAAAGTTGCAACGTATGATTTGAAACCAAGCATGAGTGCTATAGAAGTAAAGGATGCAGTAGTTGCAGAAATTAATAAAGGCGATGCTGATTTTATATGCCTAAACTTTGCAAACGCTGATATGGTGGGACATACAGGCGTTTATACTGCAGTAGTTGAAGCCGTTGAAACAGTGGATAAATGCGCGGGCGAGGTTGTAACAGCCGGATTAAAAAATGGTTACTCTTTCATCATCATTGCCGATCATGGCAATGCCGATTATATGATCAATGATGATGGATCGCCAAACACTGCACATTCTTTAAATCCTGTCCCCATTTTTGTAATTGACAGCGATGTAAAAAAAGTAGAAAACGGAATCTTAGCTGATGTTTCTCCCACCATTTTAAAAATAATGAATGTGGAAATTCCAAAAGAAATGACCGGGAAGGTTTTGGTGAGTTAGCATGTTAACTCACTCCGGTAAACTGCCTCAAAAACCTAACATCGTTTTCTGAAAAAATGCGAAGATCTTTTACCTGGTATTTTAACATGGTAATGCGTTCTATTCCCATGCCGAATGCAAAGCCGGAATATTTTTTACTGTCAATGCCGCAGTTTTCTAATACAGCAGGGTCAACCATGCCGCAGCCCATTATCTCTACCCAGCCGGTGTATTTACAAATGTTGCAGCCTTTGCCTCCGCATATAAAACACGTTACATCCATTTCGGCACTTGGTTCGGTGAATGGAAAATAAGATGCACGCAAACGTATTTTGCTATCGGCACCAAACATTTCCTGTGCAAAATATAATAGTGTTTGTTTCAGATCAGCGAATGAAACTCCTTCGTCCACATACAAGCCTTCCACCTGGTGAAAGAAGCAATGTGCGCGCGCACTTACAGCTTCATTGCGATAAACACGCCCCGGGGAAATAGTTCTTATTGGAGGTTTGGTACTTTCCATCACGCGCACCTGCACGGATGAAGTGTGTGTGCGTAAAGCATAAGCCCCTTTTTCATCTGTGGAGGAAAATACTGCGCGACTATCTCCCTCTCCTTCGGAGAGGGTCGGGGTGAGGTCTTTCTTCGAACCTGCAATAAAAAAAGTATCCTGCATATCTCTTGCCGGATGATTTTCAGGAAAATTCAGTGCTGAGAAATTATGCCAGTCATCTTCAATCTCAGGTCCTTCGCTAATGGTGTAGCCTATTCGCTGAAAAATATTTTCTATTTGATTTCTTGTAATAGTAAGCGGATGCAGGCTGCCGAGTTCAATTGGTTCACCCGGTAAAGTGAGATCGGTATCCAAATCGGCATTCACCACATCATCAAACTTCTCTTTCCACTCACCAAGTTTTTCTTCGGCTTTGTTTTTTAATTCATTTACAACCTGCCCGAAATCTTTACGCAATGTTGGATCAATTGTTTTCATCTGTGCAAACAAATCGGTAAGCACACCTTTTTTGCCTAAAAATTTTATCCTGAAATTTTCTAACTGCTCTTTGGCTTCAGGCTTAAAACTTTTAATTTCATCTAACCATGCATCAATTCGCTCGCGCATCTTTTTGGTTTACTGTTTACTGTTTACTATTTGTGTAGCGCACGGAGGCACGGAGAAACATGGAGTTGATTTATCTGAAATTTAAATGCATACTGCAAAACATTAAGGATTTTAATATTCATTTAAGTACAGTTCACCCCTCCGTGCTTCTCTGTGCCTCCGTGCGAACTCCATTTTCTTTGTATCGTTATGCCTTTGTATTTACATGCTGTAAACCGTAAGCTTATTTTATAACTTTTACTGAGATAATTTTTACATCTTCTACCGGGCGGTCACCTGGGGCGGTTTTCACTGCACATATTTTATCTATTACTTCCATTCCCGAAATTACTTCACCAAACACAGTATAACCCATATCGAGAAAAGGTGTTCCGCCAAGTGTTCTATAGGCTTCACGCTGGGCCGGTGTATATTTGATTCCGTTTTGGGCTTCTATTCCATCCAATTCGGCATCAGTAACTTTCTTGCCTTGCACAATATAAAACTGGCAACTGCTTGAAGCTTTTTCAGGGTTTTCAGTTCGTGCAGCACACAATGCACCTTTCTTATGAACCAAAGCAGGATTAAACTCTGCAGGAATAGTGTAACCGAGATCACCATTACCTAATTGCTGACCAGGTTTTGCAGTTTTTGAATTTGGATCGCCACCTTGCAACATAAAATCTTTCATCACGCGGTGAAAAAGAGTTCCGCTGTAATAACCCTCTTTAGCAAGTTTTAAAAAATTATCGCGATGCTTGGGGGTTTCATTATAAAGTTTGATTTTCATAACTCCTAAGGAAGTCGTCATTTCAACCACATGCTCTGCAGCGGCTTTGGGTTTGCTTTGTGCAGTCGCTTCATTTTGAGTAGCCATAGCTACGATGCTTAATAAAAAGATTATTTTTTTCATTGTTTAATAGTTATTTTTGTGAATTAATTAATGCAAATCAAACAAGAATATTTATACTTGCAATGATTAAAGTGTGAATCCTTTAAAGCAATATCTCATGAAACGCTTACTATCAATAACATTTATCACGCTTACTTTTCTTTTTACCGGTATTGCCGTGCTTACCTCATCATGTAAAAAAACAAGCCCTGCCGATGCAACCATAACTGTGGTTGACAGTCTTGACCGCCCCATAAAAGGCGCTACAGTTATTTTAAGACAGGACAGCGTAGTCAATCCATCCACCGGTATAAAGGCCGATATTTACGATGAAAAAGTAACTGATATCAATGGAAATACTTTTCATTCATTTAAGTGGGAAGCCGTTTTGAATCTCGAAGTAACCAAGGGAAATCTTAAAGTGCTTGATTACATTCGCCTTGAGCAAAGTAAAACGGTTAGTAAGACGGTTGTGCTTAAGTAGGGGATAGGGGATAGGGAAATCAGGTAATACGGTAATACGGTAATAAGGCAAAGGTGCAGGTTTTAGCTAAGAGCCAAAGGCCAATAGCCAAAGGCTAAAAGCTTTTAAAATCCACTTCTCTCTCAAAATAATCTATCACTGCTTGCTTCAATAAAAAGTCCTGCTCTTTTAAGCTAAGCGGTGGCAATTTTTGAACTAATTCCCAATGCGGCCAACCTTCATCGTCAGCACCTTTCAATTCGTAATATCCATATTGGCTTAGCAATTTGCAGGTGGCAATGTGCATCAGGTCTTGTTTTTCATCCTTGCTGAATTTCTGGTAACCACGGCCTAATTCCTGTACACCGATTAAAAAAATTACGCCCTGCAAATCGAGGTCATTATCAAATTGCTTGTTCAGTTTATCGAGTAATACCAGCCATTTTTCTTTTAACTCAGCTATTTCTTTCGCATCCATTCGGGCAAAAGTACAATCTATTGAATAAAATGTTATATTTTTGTGTTCAGTAAATTTATTAACCCCCGGTTTTATTTAACATGAGAAAATTCCTATTCATCATCTTCGTGTTTTTAGTTAGTAATTCATTTGCCCAAAAGAAATCTTCAAAAGCAAATGACAAGAACAACAATGTAAAAGAAATTGATGTTGTTTTTTGCCTTGATCTCAGCGCCAGCACCAATGGCTTGCTCGAAGATCTGAAGGAAAACTACTGGAACCTGGTTAATCACAGTAATATGCTTAAACCTACGCCCAGGCTTATGATCAGCCTGGTGGGATATGCGCGGCCAAGTTTTGGAAGCAAGTTCTATTACATAAAAGTGCTTGCCGGGTTAACCGATAATTACGATTCACTTTATGAAGCGATTGATAAGCTGCACGTAAACGTAGAGAAAGGTGACCAGTTTGTAGGCCAGGCGCTTATGACTGCAGTGCGCGAAACAGAATGGAGTAAAAATAAATCGGCAGCAAAAATGATTTTTCTTGTCGGCAACGGTTCAGTTTATACCGGCCCGTCAAATCTTGAGGATGCGTGCGAGTTAGCCAAATCGAAAGGCATTGTAATCCATACCGCTTATTGCATGAACGGCATGGTTGAAAAAGAAATTAAAGGTTGGGAAAAAATAGCCTACCTCGGTAATGGCACCTCCTCTCAGATAACCGTGAATAAACGGTTGCCGTCAAGCGTAAATCTTACTCCCAAGGATTTATGGAAGCTGAGCAAATCATTTAACAACAGCTTTGTTTTTTATGGTGACAGCGGCTTGGTTAGATATAAAATGATGACCAAGGTTGACAGCCTTGCTGTTTATAGCGTGGGCGGAGTGTTGCAATCGCGTCTGCTTTACAAGGCACTGCGACCCGAAGAACAAATTACAGATTGGGACCTTATAGCTTATTCGCGTTCTGATAATTTTAATCTTTATAACGTTGATAGAAATACTATGCCGGTTGATTACAGTAATACAGTGGGACCTGATATGTTAAACATAATAAAGGAAAAACAAATTGAACGGGATAAGATAACTGATGAAATTAAAACCGTAATGGCTGATGAGTTAGACGAATTAAAAACCAACAAGATTATGAAAGAAGATATGAGCGATGAAGGATTACTAAACCGTGTGGTAATAAAAGCATTTGTGAAAACAGCTTTGAATAATGGGTTTTGGCTGTAAACTGAAGGACGCTCTGTAATGGCTGGTTTTTTAACTTATTTGTGGAATTTGGAAAGCAATCACTTTTCTTATAAAAGGAATTGCTTTTCCTAAAAAAGGAACTCCTTTTCTTAAAAAAGGAACTCCTTTTCTTAAAAAAGGAATTGCTTCCTACAGGGTTATAAAAAGCCTTGACCCCAGACTTTTAAAATCATCGCTGTATAACCACCGTACCCCTCACCTCCTTTTCTTTACCTTTTAGCGTGGCAATGTAAATTCCACAGGGTAATGTGCTAACATCTATTGGTTGTGATACCTCATACTGCTCATTTAAAATACTCCTGCCTTGCAAATCAGTTAAAGTAAAAAGCAGATTCTTTTCATTTATTAAAGTACCCGCATTTATATAAAGTTTATCTGTTGCAGGGTTGGGGTATATAGTGAGGGGTTGGAAGTTATTTTCGGGATCGAAAATGGAAGTTAATATTGTATTGCCAAGGCTATCACATTTTACAAAAATAACTTTTTCAATTGACCCTATAATTGTACTGCCGCAATATGCAAAACCACCATCAGATGTTATATGCAAATCTGAAATGTTACCAGGAATAAATGGCAATTGTTTTGACCATAATGTATCAGCATTTGCATTAATCATATATAACTTAGCAGATTCCGATAAAAAATATTTATTCGCTTCATAGTAGAACAAAGCATCAATACCGTTGAAGGAAAATGAATAGTGTTTTGTCCACATGGTATCACCGTTGTTCCGGTTGATTTTCATTATACCCCAATCATATCCAGTGCAACTGATCAAATAATTAGAGTCTGGTAGAATTACTACACCACTTGCGTAATAATTTGAAGTGTTACCTGGCATATAACCATAGCTGAAATTCCAGATTATAGAACCCGCAGTGTTTCGCCTCTGCACTCCATAAGGATAGGTAAAACCAACCTCCCCTACACCTATAAATCCACCATCAATATCAGGATACAATACACAACCTCCAGACATGTTCTGATAATCGTGCCACTGCTCATTAAATGCAGAATCTAATTTCAAAAATCCATAATTTGACGTAGCATTACTCATAATATACCCATTATCGGGTGTTTTGTAAATCCTAAAAGAACGATTGCCCGTTGAAATGGTATCATAAGTTTTGCGCCATAGGGAGTCTCCATTAATGTTAAACGCCCAAATTGAAACGGGATTTGGTGCACCGGTAACTATAAACGAAGTATCATTTAAATTTAATATGCCATAAAATTCAGAGGCCCATGGACATTTTTTTGTCCATAATGTATCTCCATATTTATCAATTCTCAATAATAAACCATTATAACCGGTAAATGTTCCATACGCTCCAACAATGATAAAACCGGAATCCTTGAGTTGAACAAAACATATACCTTGGTTATACGGATAAGGTGCAGCAGAATACGTTCTCGCGAATTGAATTTGCTGGCCACTCAAATGACTATTTAAAAAACATAGAATGCAAACAGATAAAACGTGTGTATGACAAATTGCACAAATTAACAACCAGTTGGTTAAAAGTCCTAAT
>JBDTRM010000045.1:0-7252 GCA_039931675.1 Bacteroidia bacterium
AATTTATAGTATCCGTTGCCCCAAATGTTTTAGCCATTTTCAAACGGTTTTCATCAAGGTCAATCACATATATTTTTGCAGGAGAATAAAATTGTGATGTAAGAAGGACAGACATACCAATGGGACCCGCACCTACAATAGCAATTGTATCTCCGGGTTTTACCTGTCCGTTAAGCACACCAATTTCATGACCTGTAGGAAGTATATCACTTAGCATCACCAATGCTTCTTCGTCTGCTCCATTAGGAATGGGATACAAACTATTATCAGCATGGGGAATTCGGACATACTCTGCTTGTGTGCCGTTTATGAGATGACCTAATATCCATCCACCATCCTCGCAATGCGCATACATTTGTTTTTTGCAGTATTCACAAGTACCGTCAGATGTAATACAGGAAATAATTACATGGTCACCTTTTTTAAAGTTTCTTACGGATTTACCAACATCTTCTATTATGCCAACGCCTTCATGCCCAAGAGTGGTTCCAGGTTTACAAGTAGGAGTTTTGCCGTGCAGAATACCCAAGTCAGTTCCGCATATAGTGGTCTTTAGAATTTTAACCAATGCATCTGTTGGTTTTTCAAGAATTGGTTTCGGTATTTCTTTCCATTCAATTTTTCCGGGGCCACCATAAACAAGACCTTTCATGATTTTACTTTCAGCAGATGAGCCGTTTGATTGTGCTTTTTTGATTGGAGTAATTGTAGTTGACATTTTTTGGATTTTAATTTGTTATTGGATTTACCTTTTCCGAATCATAAAATTATATGCCATGCCATAATTCAAGCATTAAAGGATTAAAACTGGCATGAATGTTTAATACTGGAGCAGTCGAATGATTAACGCTTTGCTGAGAGAATGAACCTGAAAAATATTCGGTTATATGCTGCTTATATATATCCCGATGGTTACTATCAAATCGGCATTTCTTTACACACCGGCATTTCTTTTACCCATTTACAGTGCTTTTTCTTTGTTCTGAAAACACAAGGGCAGTTTGCATCTCTTACATGCTGAATTAATTGGTTATTACTAAATTTTTATTTTTTTTAAAAATCAGTTTGCTGATTTTTTTGATTTTTGAAATAACCTGATAATATTTTGCCCAATCGTTATTTAATGAGAATACAATTTGGTTTTCAAGAATATCTTCCATTCAAGTGGAATTAAAAGATTTCTGTTAGACTTGAAGTATTTGTTATGGTGACGGTCGGTGTAATGTTATCATCATAGGCATGCCTTGCAGCAAAGTCAACACAGAAAGTTTCATAGGTAAAACCCGGACAATACAACATGAAGTGCAAACAGGATGTTGCATTTCATTTATCAATTATTACCCTCACATTCTTATTCAATTTTGTTTCCATCCATTTTTTAATCTGCGCTTTTTCTTTTGCCGAAGGAATTTTCTTAAACTGAAGATAGGCAATGTAAATAGTATCAGAATGGTTCGTTGCTTCAGTTGAATGCAGTAAAGAAAAAGAAATGCTTGTCATTTCAGGATACAGTGCATTTGCTTCCTTTATCAATTGAGTCTTTAATCCGGCAATTGAATTGATGCTATCGAGCTTTGATTTTGAAATCTGAATTTCTTTATCTCTTTCAGCTAACATATTGTTCAGTTGCTTCACTTGTTCATTTTCCTCATTTCCATTCAAATAAGCAAAGCCCTGTTTGATTTCCAATGTTGCATCTGCTAAATTGTAATTTTTCAATTTACTCTTCAAGGTATTGGTTTTTGCGCTGTCAATTTCCTGGCCTCCGTAAACCAGGACAATGGATTTATTTTTCGGGTCAATAGTTTTTTTCAAAAGATAATCGTTGGGTATCGCTGATTCTAAATCCACAAAACGATTCGCATTTTTTGAGAATTTATTTCGCTGTACAATATCATAACCAAAGTATATACTTGGCAATAAAGTAACAATCACCAAACTCCACACAATTCGATTCTCTCTTGCTTCAGCTTTTGCATCGGGCAGATGATGAAACGGGAATTTAAGAAGCCGTACCGTAACCATCGTAGCAAGAGCGATAAAAACTGTATTGATAATAAACAGGTAGAGGGCTCCGAAAAAGAAATTAAGCTGAAGGGTAGCCAGGCCGTAACCCGCAGTGCATAAGGGAGGCATCAATGCTGTTGCAATTGCAACACCCGGTATTACGTTTCCCTTGTGTTTGCTTGCGGTAGCAAGGATACCTGCAAGACCTCCAAAAAATGCAATAAGTACATCATATATGTTAGGTGAAGTACGCGCAAGTATTTCTGAATGTGCATCATTAATTGGTGATAAAAGAAAAAAAACTGTTGATGTTGTTAAACCTGCAGCGGCTGCCAAAAGATAATTGAACAATGATTTTTTTAAAAGCGACAGGTCATTAATTCCCATTCCAAGCCCGAGACCCATAATGGGTCCCATCAATGGCGAAATAAGCATTGCCCCGATAATTACAGCAGTGGAATTTACATTCAGTCCAAGAGACGCAAGGAAAATTGCAAATATGAGCACCCACAGATTGGTTCCCCTGAAAACTACACCGCTCGCAATGGTGGTTATTACATTCTCATGATTTTCTTTTTCATGATTTAGTTTAAAGTGCTCAAGTATATTGTTCATATTATGTCTGACCGTTTAATATTACCAGGGTATCTATAGCATTACCGATAATGCCTGTCTCCCGTTTCAATGCCACATGCGTTGAAAAAACCTTTCTATAACTTATACCATATATGTATTTAATCACGGGTGGCAGTATTTATGTTTGTTACGATTAATCGGAATCAAATATAATAAAGTGAACTACATAACAGGAACGAGATAAATCAATGGTCCTTTGCTGTTGCACGCATAGGCGAGGAAGCCTGCGGCAGCCTTGGAAGAGCAGGGGGGAATTTGAAGTGCAAATGTCCAACTTAGCACACATGTAAAATTGAATTCCAAATGTTCAATTTAGCACTTCCGCCCTATTTTGGAAAACCCTTGTGGGCAGTGGCTTTTATTTTTATTTCTGTTTTATGAATTCAACAGGTTCGTCTTGCAAGTTTATTTTTACACTTGACACATTTCCTTCATAGTCAAGTGAAAAGTTTAAATAAAATTCTGGATTCATTAATTGTGAAATTTCTTTAGTAGCTTTCAAAACAAAAATGTCATAATACTGATGCTCTAACTGAAATTTAAAGTTTGGAAATACAGCAAATAGTTTACTGTTTTCATTTACAATTTCAAAAGTTCCATAACCAGGATTTGAAAATTTGCCGCAATAGTCGTTTAAGATATGTGTTGGTTTTTTGTCAGGGTTTATACTTTTAATGTCTTTGTTTACCATGTTTATATCACTAACTTTTACAGGGTATTTGTTCCATTCCGTCTTTGGGAGTTTTAACATTCTGTTTGTAATTATATCGCTAACAATGTATGGCAAAATAGAATTGTGTTGATTTGTCAGAACAATAATTCCCAATGTGTCGGTAGGATATAAAGCAAGTTGTGAACTAAATCCTGATACATTTCCACCATGATGAACTTTATAATGCCCTTTGTTTGAGTTTATTTTCCATCCAAAGCCATAACCAAAAGTGTAAACATTGGGGTCGCTGCTTTCGGGCGGCAAACCATTGTCAATTGCTTTGTAACTTTCTGCTTCCTGAATATAATTAGCTGGCAAAATCTGTTGATTATTAAATTGTCCATTATTTAGCCAAACCATCATCCACTTAGCCATATCATTAGCTGTGCTGTTAATTGCACCGTCTGGCTTATCGTTCTTTAGCTCAGCAAATAATACTTTTTGAGATATATGATTATTTAGTCCATAACCAAAAGAATAATCATTAGACTTAATCATATCGTTTATATCAGTGCTGGAATTATCCATTTTTAAAGGCACGAAAAATTTGTCGGTAATGTTTTTATCCCAGGTTTGATTTGTAATTTGTTCGGCAATTGTTCCTGCGATTACATAACCTAAATTACTATAAATCCAACTGTCTTTTACTGTTCCATTTGGTTTTAGATATTTCAACCTTTCCATAAGTTGAATTCTTTCTTTTGCTGGAAATAATACAAAACTTCCATCAACATTTCCTAAACCACTTCTATGGCTCAACAAATCTTCAATGGTAATCAAATTGTCCATTTGGTTGTTGTAAAATTGAAGTTTTGGGAGATAAAAAGAAGGTTTGTCTTTTAAGGAAAGTGCTCCTTCACTTTCAAGTTTTCCTAACAAGGAAGCAGTGAATGATTTTGTAATAGAACCAATTGGAAAAATAGTATTTGAAGTTGCAAGCAGTTTATTTTCAACATCTCTAAATCCAAAACCTTGCGAATAAATTACTTTATTGTCTTCAACAACTGCAATAGATAAACCCTCTGCATTATATGCCTTTAAAAGACCATTAATTTCTTTATCTAAACCGCTTAAACGAGTATCTGTTTTTTGTCCGAATGAAAGGATGGAAGTAAATAATAGAAAGAATATCAATGTTGATTTTGTCATAATTATTTTTGTTGATATGGAGTATCCGCTGAAATTACTGCCAACACCACTTCATAAAAAAAACCCCTTTATAACTTATACCATATATGTATTTAATCACGGGTGGCAGTATTTATGTTTGTTACGATTATTCGGAATCAAATATAATAAAGTACACTACATAACAGGAACGAGATAAATCAAAGGCCGCTTGCTGCCGCACGTGTCTGTTGTTGCAAATTTTGTTTGTTAGTCCGTTACAGGCTAGTGTTTATATTCCGAATAATTAATAAATGTTTTTGCATCGAAAAGGTAGAGACCTGTTTCTCTCGTACCCACCCAAAGATTTCCGGTTTTATCCTCCAAAATTGACCAGACCCCCTGACTGATTAGTCCATCTTTTGTTGTAAAACGAGTGAAAGATTTTCCATCGTAACGGGAAATGCCACCACCACCACCAAACCAAAGGTTTCCATTTTTGTCTTCTATAATTCGCATAACTTCACCTAGCAAGCCATCGCTTTTTGTAAAACTTGTAAATGATTTGCCATCATACCGGTAGGTCCCACCCCAATTGCTGAACCAAATATTCCCGTTTTTGTCTTGCAATTGAGGCCAAGCCCAATTATGAGCTTTTGGCTTTTGTGCATTTTGAAATAATTCTTTTAGTTTAAAGTTGGTTATAGATTTGCCATCGTAACGAAAAACACCTTCGTTGGTTCGTCCACCAAACCAAATGTTACCTGCATTATCTTCTAAAATACGTTCCGCCTTATCGTTACTGGTCAAAAAGCCATTTGCGGCCTCATCAATTATAAACGGAGTAAAGGATTTGCCATCGTAGATATAAACACCATCTATTGTTACGAACCATAGTTTTCCGCTTTTTGCTTGCATGATACTGTAAACCCAATGAGAGTTGCGATAGTATTGATTCTTGTTGGGAGGTAGGTTTTTTGGTAAAGGAATCTGGATTTTAGTAAATGTTTTACCATCGTAAAGACAAAGGCCCGCTACAGTACCTATCCAAATTTTACCATCTTTATCTTCCAAAATGCAATAAATATTATTACTGTTTAGCCCATCGGCCGTTAAAAATCGGCTAAACGATTTTCCGTCATATTTATAAAGCCCATTTTCTGTGGTTCCAAACCAAAGGTTACCGGCTTTGTCCTGTAGACCACATTGAACATTGCCATATCTAGGGTCGCCTATGGTTTTTATGAGTTTTGGATGTTCAACAGCTACCTTTTCTTTTGGTACGTCTTTTTTAACTGGCCCGTTGCAGGCAGTGCCAAAAATTATGATTGTCAGAAAAGTAAAAACTTGCGTTTGTGAGAAATATTTTTTCATTGTTCAAATTCTCATTGAGGTTTTTTATCTATTTATCGGTTTGGGTGTCGCTCTGAAAGACCGTTAACGTCAGTCCCTGAAAAAACCTCTTCATAACTCACACCATATATGTATTTAATCACGGGTGGCAGTATTTATGTTGTTACGATTAATCGGAATCAAATATAATAAAGTGAATTAAATAACAGGAACGGGATAAATCAAAGGCCGTTTGTTGCCGCAGGCGCAGGCGAGAACGCCTGCTGTAGCACTTGACCAGAGGTGGGGAGGTGCCTTACCACAGCGACACGGGACACTTTGGTAGCGGGGGCAAGAAACTACACTAAAAATACATCCATGTGTCCCTCAATAATGGAAATCATTTGAAAGTGACTATCGCTTCAAAAAAACAAACTATCATATATACGTGCAGTTAGTTGACTTTCTTCAAACTCAATTTTAATTTATCAATCCATCCGCCACGAAAACCGGCATTGCTAAGACCACTAATAATATAAGGGCACTGTTTCATAATTTCCCAGATTAAACCTGATTCATAATTTTCAATCATCAGGATAATAGGTCCTTCATTCAAACCGAATTTCCATTGTGCAACCCAACCATGCGGATTTCTTTTTTTTTCAGGATAAGTGGGATTAAAGCTTGCATCAAACCCATGCCACTTATGTCGTTTCAGGTTCAATCGTTCAATGGCATGACGTATCGTATCAATTACAATTTCAGGAGCAAAGGGCAATGATGCCACAACAGCCCATGGGGCCACCGTTCCATCATCAGGTCCGTAAGGAGCGCCTCTTGCTATGTAATCATAAAAAACTCTTACTTTTCCGTCAATCTCAAGAATTTCATGACCCGGACCATCGCTTGCAGTAAATCCCCAGCAATATTTTCCATAGTGAGCAAAGCCATTTTTATTTTCGATGGCATATTCCCTTTGAACATACGTAGCGCGCCTGCTGTTTTCAAAATAATCAATGCCGGCTTTTCTATTAAAATCATCATTGATGTTACGAAAATCTATCCATATATGTGACAGCTGATGAGTAAATAATGGTCCCGAATACAGATGTTCAATGTCATAAATCTTTTTCAATTTAAAAGTTGATGTCCATTCAACATATCCTGTCCTACTAATCGGAAAAGTGGGCGAGCCTAAAGCAAGGGTGTATAGCAGCAATGCTTCCGAGTAATCACAATCCCAATGATAGGGCAGAAATCCTGATTCCGGTTTCCATCCATGACAAATAGTTGTTGATCCGTTTAATGCCCATTGCCAATCCATTCGCCTGTAAAGAATATCTGCAAGGTCACGTATTTCAGATTCATCTTTATTCTCATTGGTAAAATAATAAGCTGCAGTTAGCGCACCCGCAATAAAAAAAGCTGAATCAACTGTTGACAATTCACACTCCCATA